>CAMIVR010000048.1 GCA_946402065.1 uncultured Brevibacillus sp.
ACTGGGAATGATTTTTTTATAGCGTTCATTCCGGTTACCCGACGCGTATTTCCAGCGAATCGTTTGCCCGCCGTACTCCTGACAGGCCAACGCAACGAAATCGGTCGTCGTATCCTTCCGCAGCTTGTGTAAAAGCTCAATAATTCTCTCAGTCTCCCCCATATCTTTCCCCTCCTTACGACAGTATTTCTCCTTGACGGGTTAGAAAGCTCAGCCTCGCCAAGTCGCTTGGCGAGGCCTGCAATGCGAAGATCATCTTTCTCGGATGAAAATGAAGGTTACCAGGTGCGAATGGTAGGAGATCCGGGCGGCGCGTTCACGATCACATCGTAGATCGGATATGCGTAGGCCAGAAGGATCAGGACCGCAGAAATCGTAATCCAGAGCGGCCAGCGTTCCAGAATCGGCGGTGTCGTATTGAACGCCGATGCCTCTTCGCCGATTGGATATTCCGTATATCCTTTCGGTGCGAAGAAACAAAGGTAGACGACGATACCGACCATGATGATTGCGGCGAAGAACAGGAAGTATCCGCCGATCGCAGCCAATTTTTGATACGGCATCCAGCCGAGCGCCGTCGGATCGCCGTTGTATTCAGCGAGCGCAGTGCGGCGCGGCGCTCCGAGCAACCCGAGAAAGTGCATCGATCCGGACATGAAGAGCATCCCGACAATCCACAGCACGGTCTGGAAAATGCCCAGGCGGTTAACCGCCGGTGTAACGACTCTGCCTGTCAAATTCGGCAGAAGCCAGTAGCTGATTCCGAAAAATGTCAAGGCGACAGCCGTCGCAACCGTCAAGTGGAAGTGACCGGTCACCCAAATCGTATTGTGTACGACTGCGTTCATTTGGTTACTCGCATTGATAATTCCGCCCGCACCGCCGGGAATGAAGCTGAGCATCCCGACCATCGGCGCAAAGAACCGCACATCTTTCCACGGCAGCTTTTTCAACCAGCCAAACAGGCCAACCCCGCCATTCTCCCGACCGCGACGCTCAAACATGGCCAGAATGGAGAATGCAGTCATGAGTGACGGTACGACAACCGCCAGGGTCAGGATGACGTGGATGAACTTCCAGTGTGAGGAAACACCCGGCTCCATCAATTGATGGTGAAATCCTACAGGGATCGAAAACAGTACCAGCAGGATAAACGACAAGCGGGCAAGGGCATCGCTGAATATTTTGCCGCCGATGACTTTGGGCATGATTACATACCAGGCGATGTAGGCCGGCATCAGCCAGAAGTAGACGAGCGGATGACCGAAGTACCAGAAGAGCGTCCGGCTAAGCAGCACATTGATCGTCGGAACCCAGCCGAGCGACCAGGGAATGAGCTGGAACAGCACCTCTGCCGCCACGCCCAGGGTGGCGATTTGCCACAGCACCATCGTACAAACGGCCATGAAGGCAAACAGCGGTGAACGCGCCTTGTTGTTTTGCTTGCGCCATCTTGCGTAGGCGGCAAAGATCGCAAAACCGCCAAACCAGCTGCCGACGACGATCAAGGCCGCACTGATATAGAAAAACGGCGAGGCTTTTAACGGTGCGTAAAAGGTATACAGTACAGAAGCGTTATTTTGCAAAATGGTGACAGTCGCGATCACTGTTCCCACAGTCATCAGGACCCAGCCGATCCAGCCCAGCTTCAACTCCAGAGGCGATAGGCCGTCTGTCGTCTTGGCTACGCCGGAGAGCAAAAAGCCGACGATGAAGAATGTCGTAAACACCAATCCCATCAGGACACCATGTGCCGTCAAAATCTGATAGTAGTTGACTCCGCTAGGCAGCGTCAGCATTCCCCCGCGCACCAACCCCTGCAAAACCCCTGCGAGGGCGGCGACAGCAAATGCGACAAACGCGATCAAAATAAAAGACAGACTCAGTACAGACGAACTGCGGTCTATTTGTTTAGACGTCATCTCCGTCACATCCTTTCCTTCATTACTTTACGATCAAATGAGTAGCCATCAGTTCATGTGCCGCTCCGCAGTACTCGTTGCACAAAATCAAATACTCTCCCGGCTGATCAAACGTATGTGTCGTTGAATTGATATAGCCCGGCAAAACCATCATGTTGACGTCCGTCCCGGGTATTTGCAGCCCGTGTACCACGTCTTTGCTCGTCGCATGGAAGTTGATCGTCGAACCGACCGGCACTTCCAGGTTTGCCGGTGCGTACCCGAACGTAAATGCGGTCATGTTCAGGTCGTACTCTTTCTCGGAAATCTGCTTCAAGCCCGGCTTGTCAAACGGCGGTGTCTGGTCCACCTTGGTCACATCGATGACTCGCATGTCGCTTGGCGGCATCATGCCCATGTGAAACGAATTGATACCGAGAATGATGATAAACAGAATGAGTGCACCGCCACCAAGCATCAGCCAAATTTTTTCATATCTATGCAAATGCATCTGTATCCCTCCAATCTTTTCCTTTTCTCCGGCTTACTTGCGAGCGATGAACAGAAAGAAAACAAGCAGCCAGGTAACGACGATAAACGCTCCCAGCAGGAGAACCGAGACAAACGTCCCCTTCAGGGATTTCTCCTTGTTGATTTCCGGCTTTTTGGAACTGACCAATTCAGGTTTTCCCATTCATTTGACCCTCCTTGTCCACGGTCAAGCGCCCATGTGAACGACCGACCGCTGATCTATTTTCATTGTAAAATAGATCATTCGGCCGGTAAGTCGGGGAAAACCCCGATCATGTTCGGGAAATCCCCTGAATTGTTCAGATTTACTCCCTAGTTGTGAAGAAACCGTGAAAACAGGCGGGGCTGTACATTTTTGGATGTTCCGGTGAATTTTCGGGGATGATAAGGCAAAACACTGTCAAAGGGAGGAAAACGGGTGGAACATTTATCCATACAGCGCAAAGTCACGATCATGATCGCCATCATGGCAGCGATGCTGTTTGCCTCTGTCAACCAAACGATTGTCGGTACCGCCCTGCCGCGGATTATCGCCAAGCTCGGCGGGATGGAATACTACAGCTGGGTCTTTACCATCTACATGCTCACCTCAAGCATTACGACGATTCTCGTCGGCAGGCTCTCTGATATTTATGGGCGAAAGCCATTTATTCTGATCGGGATTGGCATATTCGTGCTCGGTTCCTTCCTCTCCGGAACCTCGACAAATATTCTCGAGCTGATTTTATATCGCGGCATCCAAGGGTTGGGCAGCGGGATGATCATGTCCACGTCCTTTACGGCGATTGGCGACCTGTTTTCTCCACGCGAGCGGGGCAAATGGCAAGGCTTGATGAGCGGCGTCTTCGGCGTATCCAGCGTGTTCGGGCCCGTGCTTGGCGGATACATCGTCGACCAGCTGGAGTGGCACTGGGTGTTCTGGGTCTTCCTGCCGCTCGGTATCGTCGCCTTCCTGATGATCATGATGATGTTTCCCAAAGTCGAGCAAAAGGAAAAGGAACCGATCGATGCCTTCGGTTCCCTCTTTTTAGTGCTGACGATCGTGCCGACCCTTCTTGCGTTTTCCTGGGCCGGCACAAAGTACGCCTGGACATCCGCGCCGATCCTCATCCTGTTCGCCGGAGCGATCGTGTCCCTGGTCATTTTCATCTTCGTGGAGCTGAAAGTGACAGCTACGGTGCTGACGATGTTTTTGTTTACGAACAGCATTTTCACCATCTCCAACCTGATCGGCTTCACCCTGAGCGTCGGGATGTTTGGCGCGATCATGTACATGCCGTTCTTCATCCAGGGCGTGCTTGGCCAGTCAGCTACTCACTCCAGCTACATCATGATCCCGATGACGCTGAGTCTTGTCGTCGGCAGCGCTTTAAGCGGGCAAATCATCTCGCGGACAGGCAAGTACAAGCTGCTGGCGCTCATCGGCCTGATCCTGACCTTTGTGGGGATTTACATGATGTCGAAAATGACTGCGGAGACGACTACCCTGCACACCATCGTAAACAACATCACCGTCGGCTTCGGCCTGGGCATCTCGATGCCGGTCTTTACGCTCACCGTGCAAAATGCCGTCGAGCGCAATTTTTTAGGGGTAGCGACCGCTTCCTCGCAATTTGTCCGTTCGCTTGGCGGCACGGTCGGGGTGTCGATCATGGGCACTGTCATGGCTCAGCGCATGGCTTCGAAAATGAGCCAATTCACCTCTACCCTGGACGGCAGTGTCGATCCGCAGCTAATGGGCCAGTTCACTGCTTTGATGAATCCGCAAGTCTTGCTGGATGCGGCCAAGCTGGAGCAGCTGCGAGCGTCGTTGCCGCCAGAGGCGCACGACCTGTTCAACCAGATTATTGTACTGCTGCGCGATGCCCTGGGCTTTGCACTGGAAGGCGTCTTTTTGAGCGGGGCGTTGACGATGGCGCTCGCGATTGTGCTGGCCCTGTTCTTACAAGAAATTCCGCTGCGCGGCGGGCCGGAGAAACGCAAAAAAGCAGAGAAACCGGCGGTCGTTGAGCCACTCTTGAATTCGAAAGTAAAAACCTGAGGTATCTGCAGATCAGATGTCATCCACACCGTTTTTTCGCGGAAATCCGTGCGTTTTCCCGTTTTCGGCGGCAGTGCGGGATACCCTGCATAGACAAATCCGAGCAATGCTGTTACTGGCTTCAGCAGTCTCGCTTGGCTGTCGCCATTATTTACGTCAAGCGCAGGAACTCGTCAATATCGGCGAGGGTCAGATTCACTGCCGCCTGCCAGAATTCCGGTTTGGAAATATCGACGCCCAAGTGCTTTTCAGCCAGCTCCTCTACTGTCATGCGGGCCGTGTCGCGCAAGAGATCGACGTATTTCTGCTCAAAGGCCGGGCCTTCTTGCAGCGCACGGGCGTAGATGCTCAAGCTGAACAGATAGCCGAACGTGTACGGAAAGTTGTAAAACGGATACGACGTGATGTAAAAGTGCAGCTTTGACGCCCAGAAGTGCGGATGGTAGCTGGACAGCGCATCGCGAAACGCGGTTTTTTGCGCATCGACCATCAGCTCGTTGAGTGCCGCTGCCGGAACCAGCCCTTTTTTCCGCTGCTCGTAGAAATTTTGCTCGAAAAGTACCCGGGCATGGATATTCATGAAGAAAGCGACGGTATTCTGGATTTTATCCTCCAGGAGCACAATCCGCTCCTCGTCTGTAGCAGCCGCTTTGACTGCTGCGTCCGAGACGATCATCTCGGCAAAGGTCGAAGCGGTTTCGGCGACGTTCATGGCGTAGGATTGGACCATCTGCGGCAGGTCGTTCATCACATGCTGATGATAGGCGTGCCCGAGCTCGTGCGCCAGTGTAGAGACGTTGGACGCATTGCCGGCATAGGTCATGAAAATGCGCGTCTGTTTGCTGGCGGGAAAGCTGGTGCAGAAGCCGCCCGGACGTTTGCCGGGCCGATCCTCGGCTTCGATCCAGCGCTTTTCAAAGGCCATTTTGGCGAATTCAGCCATCTTTGGACTGAAGCGCTGAAACTGCTCGATAATAAAGGCAGCGCCCTCATCGTAGCTGATCTGCTTGGTCGTGCTGCCAATCGGCGCCGATACGTCAGTCCAACTGAGCTTCTCCACTCCGAGCAGCTTGGCTTTGCGCTCAAAGTAAGCGACCAGGCGGTCCTTGCTCTGGTCAATCGCTGTCCACATGGCGTCGAGCGTCGCTTGTGACATCCTGTTGATGTCGAGCGGTTCCTTCATTACCTGATCCCAGCCGCGATGGCGATAGAGCGCCAAACGGTAGCCGCCCAGATGGTTGAGCGCATGGGCGCACAGCTCGGCTGCGTCAGCCCAGGCCTTCTCCCACTTCTCCGCCATCTCGGCACGGATAGCCGGGTCGGGGCTGAGCATTTCGTTGGCTGCCTGACCGACGGAGAGCTGCTTCACGACGCCCTCGCGTTCAACCGGGATCGCAATCCGTCCGACAATCGTGTTGTACAATTCCTGCCAGGCATGATAGCCATCGATCGCCAGGTCGTTGGCGAGAATCTCCTGCTCGACGGGCAGCTTTTCTTTGGCCCGTCTGCGCCGCTCGTTCAACGGGAATGCGATCGGCTGCAATGCCTCGCTTGCGATCAGGCTCTGCCACGTCTCATCAGGCACACGCAACAGCTGCTCCTCCCACTTGTTCAGCACAGCGGAGTAGGCTGCGGAGAGCTTTAGCAGCCTGCCGGTCAACAGCTTGGCTGCCTCGTCCTTTACATTTTGCGCAGTCAGGCAGCTCGTGAACGAGCCGGCCTCTTTCAGCCGCATCGAAATGCTCTGCATGCCTTCCAGCAAACCGCTCCACGAGGCGACACTCGGTTCGGCTTCCTCGCCAGCGCGAACCTGTTCAGCCAGTGCGTTTATATCGGATTCCAACTGATGGAGAAAAGCGTCAAAAGCTTCCGACCCGCTTCCTCCCTGAAAAATGCTGTCCAAATTCCATACCGGGGTATAATGCTCCGTATGCATTTTGCATCCCTCCCACGACATTGTAACGCAGAACAATGCCCACGCGCAAAGAAATAGCGAATGCCCGGCACATCAGCAGAGCGCTGGTTTAATCGGCATCCGAGGACGCTATTGCCTCCCGGACCAGAAAGCATGCGCTCATGAGAGATGACGCATGATTTCTTGTGCTCCCAGCTTCAATCGCTCGATTAATTGGTTGTAGCCTTTTAGCTCCATGCGCGTTGTCGGGCCGGAAATACTCACTGCCGCAATCAACTTGCCCGTTTTATCTCGCAACGGTACGGCAATGCACGATAAGCCGTATTCGCACTCTTCTTTTTCCGTTGAATACCCGTCTGCCTGGATTTGTTCCTTTTGCGCGGAGAATTCGTCGTATGACGTAATCGTATTGGCTGTTCGCTTGTCTATTTTAATCGTATTAAAATAGTCTTTCCTTTCACTCTCCGGCATTTCGGCAAGATAGATTTTTCCCATGGCCGAATTGTACAAGGAGCACAAGGGAGGCAAGATGGATACGAGGATGGACGCCTCTCCTTGCTCACTGTGCAGGATAATGATTTGATTTTCATGAATGACCCCGATATTTATGGTTTCCCCCGTATCGGAAGACATTTTCTTCAGGACGGGTTTGGCAATGGACACCAGGTTGATGTCTTTTTTTACTTTCTGTCCGTAGTGGATGAGCGCTTTTCCGAGCTGGTATTTATTTTCATACAAGGGATCCCGCTCGACCATTCCCCATTTTTCCAATGTGCTCAGGATTCGAAAAATATTCGCTTTCGGCAACCCTAGATCTTTGGCAATCTGGGATGTACCGGCAGTGTCCTCTGAGTTGAGCAAGTAATCCATGATTTTCATCGCTCTGTCGACCATCGCTACGTTATAATGCGCTTCCCCATGCTCAAGATCCTTCACATCATCTTCCATATCGTTCACCTTCTTCCTCAACGCTTGTGCAGGCGATTCTCCCGCTCATTTTGAGACGAGCTGCATGATTGTATTATAAAAGATATCCATTTCTTCTTCACTGCCGATGCTCACACGCAAATAGTTGTTGATGCGTGGCTGCTTGTAATATCTAGTCAGGATTCCCGCTTCCTTCAGTCGGTCATAGAGGTATTCGGCAGAAAAATCCGGATGGCTGACAAAAATAAAATTGCCTTTTGAATTCGTCAGGGTAAATCCTGCCTGTACCAGCTTACTGGATAACGCGTCGCGTGTCTGGATGATCCTGTTTCGGGTTTCCTCGAAATACTGTTTGTCCTTTACGGCAGCCGCACCACCGTACATGGCAAGTCGATCTACCGTATACGAATTGTACGAATTCTTGATTCTGTTCATCCCTTCAATCAGCGCTTCGTTTCCTATGGCAAAGCCAATTCTCAGACCGGCCAGCGAACGCGACTTGGAGAGGGTCTGCACGACAAGCAAATTATCGTATTTTCCGATCAGGCTTGCTGCCGTTTCACCGCCATAGTCGATATAGGCCTCATCAATCAAAACGACCCCATCCCGATTGGCATCCACGAGCTTTTCAATCTCCGCCAGCTCCAGATAGTGACCGCTAGGCGGGTTGGGATTGGCCAGAACAATGCCACCGTACACACTTCCCGGATGGTTATCCCGATAGTTTGCCCAGCGATAATCCCGAATGTCTACGCTGAAATCGTCTTTGATCGGCACTTCGATAAATTCCGCTTCGAAATACCTGGCAAATGTGAAATAAAAATTGTAGGTAACGTCAGGACATAGGACTGCTTTACCGGCAAAAAAAGCGGCAAAGGCAAATGCCAGCACCTCATCTGAACCATTGCCTGCAAAAACGTTTTCGGCTTTGACATTGTATTGCTCCGCGAGGGCGCTCACGAGTACTTTTGCCTCAGGATCTGAATACAGATTGAGTTTGGCTGCTTCCTCCTGAATCGCAGAAATGGCCATGGGAGAAGGGGAATAAGGGCTCTCATTGGTGTTCAGCTTAATGTACTTTTTGTCACTCGGTTGCTCACCGGGGGTGTATGGAACTGCTTGTACCGCTAGTTTACTATAATATTTGCTCATTTCTCTCTCACCCCTAATTTTTTTATCGGTTGAATTCTTTTTTGACAGCCGCCAGCAGCGACTCCACCTGCTCCTGCCACAGTATTGCGCCTTTTTCTGCACTGGCTTTTGTCGCCTTCCAAAGGCTGCCGCTCTTCGTCGTGATTTTTTTTGGAGCGGGCAAAATATCATACCAGGTGACTTCTTCCGGACAATCGTCGACCGCTGCTGCCATATCAACCAGTTCCGGTTTCAGATGGAGCATGAGCGACGTTTCATAGATGGCGGCATGCTCGAGTCCCCAGCCTGCAAAATCATCGCCAAATACGTTCTCCATCGTCGCTGCAGAAAAACCGTTCACCAGCATGTCGAACACCAAAAACGTCACATCGGAACGCCGGGATTGCTGATGCGCTTCATAAGCCGCTTCGTAAATAAAAGCAGCATTTTCCATGTGACCGTTAAACAGGACGATTTTTGTAAACCCGTCAGTGATCAGCTCGTCGATGACATTTGCAAGCAAGCTCGTAAAGACCGAGCCTTTTACAGACACGGTGCCTTTGAAATGTTCTCCGCCCCCGCTCAATGGCCGTGATTTGCAGCCGTATACGATCGGAGGAGCGACAATCATGTTTGTTTCTCTTGCTACCGCAACGGCCGATTCCACAGCGATAATCGTGTCCGTCGAAACGGGAAGATGATACCCGTGCTGTTCGGTAGAACCGACGGGAATGATGATGCCCATGTTGGCAGCGATGGCCGCTTCAATATCCAATCGCGTCATTTCCCACATTTTGATCGATCTCATATTCACAACACCTCGAATCGTTCGTATACCTGGCCACACGCGGAAAAGAAACACGTCTGGCCAGGTACTACTCATCTGTTTTGAAACAATGCGTGCTTAGAAGCTGTGCTCCTTCAGCCATTCGATGTACATTCCCATGCCTTCTTCCAGACTTACTTGCGGTTTGTAACCAAGATCGCGTTCGGCTGCTGCTATGGAGAAGAATCCATGAATGTCCCATCCTTCGATGTCTCCCGGGCCGACTTCAAATTCGGCAGTCGGGATATATCGCTTGATGACGTCCAGAATCTCGCCCAGCGTCGGCTGATAGCCGCTGGAAATATTGTAGGCGGCAAAATCGCTTCGCTTGTCGGTAAAGCACGCTTTAATCGAAGCATCGACTACATCGGTAATGAACACCATGTTAAATTTTTGGTCTCTTCCAGACGGTAGCGAGTATTTTTCTCCGTTTACGGCAGCTTTGATCGCATCGCGGGCATATTCCGGCATGACCTGTCCCGGGCCGTAAACAGCACAGCTGCGCAGCGCGATAATATCCATATCAAAGCTCCAGTTGTACGCTCTGGCCATCATTTCTGCAGTTGCTTTGGTTACACCGTAGGGCGTTCTCGGACACAGCGGCTGGTCTTCGGTTACGACATCGACCTTGGCATGTCCGTAAGCGGCGTCTGAGCTGTAGCATACGATTCGCTTGATACCGGCAAGGCGGGCAGCTTCAAATACGCACAACAAACCTGTTGTATTCGCTTCCAACGTACCCAATGGCATTTCCAGCGAAATGTCGGGATGCGACTGCGCAGCCGTATGAATGATGCGGTCAACGTTGTATTTTTGCATGGTCGTAAACAGTCTGGGCACATCAGTTATTTCACCGATCACAAAAATATTGCGGGGGTTTTCAAAGGGCAGCATCATATCCCTGTTGTAGTTAATGACTGTATGGCCTTCTTTTAACAGACGCTCCACTATATAACGCCCCATGTACCCTCTTCCGCCAGTTACCATAATATTCATGCGTCGTTCCTCCACTTCAACGTTTGGTTTCGTTTTGTTCCGATAGCGCCAACAAGCGCTCCTCGGGTTCTGTTCGCGGTTTTATATACAGGAAATAGTAAGCAAAGGAAATCAGGTAAAAGACTCCTGCGATCAGCATGTCTCTCACGGACTGCGACGAAATGGCGACAACCAGTCCGACGATGACGACAACAGGCGGCAGCGGGAATAACGGCATCCTGAACGGTCGTGGGAGATGCGGATCCTTCACTCTGCTGACGATGGAGCCGATCGCGATCAGGAGGTACACCGTTGCGATCAGCATGCTGCCAAATGTGACCAGATCGATGAGCGAGGAAGCAAACACCATGATGATCGAAACTATGGCGATGATCAGCGTGGCCACCCACGGAATCTGCGCCTTGCCCGATACTTTCGTCATGGCATGATTAACAGCATCAGGCCATACCCGGTCTCTCGCTCCGGTGTAAAACACCCTTGCCATATAGATAATCAGAACGACCAGGGCTGTGAAGGAGGCAATGAGGACACCTGCATTGATCAGTGTGGTAATGATCCCCCCGCCGTGCATCCCAACCGTGTACAACAGTGGTGAAACGGCCGACAGATATTCTTTCAGATCAGGTGCTGCGACCATCGAGGCGAGCAAGATCAGCGTCATAAAGACGGCGGTAAGAATAGCTGAGATGAGGACGGCTTTGCCTACATTGCGGCATGTTCCCTTCGTTTCCTCGGAAAATCCGAGCGACGCCGCATACCCGTCGATGACGCCAAAGAGGATTCCCATCGTCATGAGAACGCCGCCAAAACCGGTAGCAATGAGGCCAGTGTGCTCGCCGTTCAGCATTTGCGGCGAAAAAATAATTTCGGTCAGCGGTCTTTGCACATGTGTAAAGCAAATAACCAGAAAAACGCCAAGAATAGCCAGCTGTATGAACATCAGAATTTTGGTAACGGTGCTGCTTGTGGCAATGTCTTTGATTCCCATCAAAAGCGCTACCAAGAGGACAATCATGGCAATCACGCTGGTTGCCAGCGGTCCCTGCGGCAAAGCAGGAAAGAGCAGCTGCAAGTACGTTGCAACACCTAGCGCCAGAGACGGAGGAAAAATAAACGCTTGCAGCATAAACGTCAAAACCGCGATAAACGTCAGCGGTCTTGGCAGCAGATGCCGTACAATCGAATACAGCCCTCCTGATATCGGGTACAGTGCACCGAGCTCAGCAAGGACAATACCGATAAAAACGACCAGGATGCTTTGCAGTATGGCAGCGGCGGCGCTAGCAGTACCAGTCACAGCGAGCGGAGCAAGGGCAAAGATAAAAATTGCCATTACCGGCGAAGCATTGGCCACGGCCATATTGACATTGCCGCTGACGCTCAATGTCCGCTGGAGTTCCTGTTTATATCCCAGCTCTTCCAATCGGGCCTGTGCGCTGATCAATTTCGGATCAACGTTCTCCATACGATTCCTCCCTATACAGATTTTTTGAAACGCTGTTTCAACGAAATTATAAAGCATTTGAAACATCGTTTCAATGCTTTGTGAAAAAATCCTTCTCGTCTGAATCGGAACGACAGATGGGAAGAGAACCGATCCGGGGTAATTCAAAATCGTTGAATGTGGAACGATGCATGCAAAAAAGCTCACTTCTCCTGGGAGAACGTGAGCTTTTTCCTGCTTTTTTTTCAAGACTCTATCGGCTTCACATCGCGCGGCCGCTCCATATACAAATCCGGCTTGGCCAGGGGCTGAAATCCATACTGTGCGTATAGGCCGTGCGCATCCCGTGTCGCCAGCAATATACGCTTGGCCAGCTTGAGCTCCGGCTGCTCCACAATCACGCTCATCAGCCATTTGGACAAGCCTCTGCCGCGGTACGCAGGCAAAATAAACACGTCAGCGAGGTAGGCAAATGTGGCGCGGTCCGAAACGACTCGAGCGTATCCGACTTGTCGGAACGACGGGCCGCCCGCCTCGCCCTCGTAGACCCCAAAGCAATAGGCGGAATTCTCCACAGACGCCTCGAAAATCTGGCGGGGAATTCCCTTGTTCCAATACGATTCCTCGTGCAGATACGTAAAAATCATTTCCTTGTCCAGCAGCTGCTTATCTAATGAGATTGTAAACCCGTCCCGCTTCCATACCGTCTGCATCCTTACCATTCCCTTTCGCTCATTTGTGCACCTGGAATTGTCTGATAGTATTGTATCGACAAAATCCGGCTCTTCCCACAACCAATTGGCGACTTTCTTGCCCAGCCAATTTATAATGGAATAAACAAAAGCATCCGCTCTCACCCAAAGGAGGCAAACGCTTTGTGGAAACCAGATCCGACTAATGAGGAACCGTTGTTCCGGCAAATCGCCCGGCACTTTGAGGCATTGATCATTCGCGGCAGCTTGTCGCCGGGAGCGCCATTGCCGCCTGAGCGCAAGCTGGCCCAGCAACTGGCAGTCAACCGCAGTACGATCACCGAAGCGTATGCAGAGCTGCGCGCATCCGGGCTGGTCCAATCGCGCCAGGGACGCGGGACGTGGATCAGCGAGCATCAATGGGGCGTTTCCCACCACCGCTTGCCTAATTGGCATGACTATACGACAGGCGGAACGTTCTTTCCGATGCGCCCGTTACAGAAGCGCATCCAGGAGATGCAGCGCAATCCTGCGCTCATCAATATGGTCGGAGGCGAGATGCATGCCGATTTGACCGCCAGCCATCTGCTCAACCGGCAGCTCAATGAGCTCGTCCTGCCGAAATCGCTTGGCTACCTGCCGCCAGCGGGCGACGAAGAGCTGAGACAGACACTCTCCGAATACTTGTCCGAACGTCACGGCATCAGTGCCACACCGGACGAAATCATGATAACATCCGGCGGACAACAGGCGCTGCACCTGATCACCCAATGCCTGCTCAAGCCGGGCGATGCGATCGCGCTCGAGGGTCCGTCCTATGGCTATTCCCTGCGGCTGTTTCCCTCGGCAGGGCTGCGGCTCTTCCGCATTCCGCTCGACGATCAGGGGTTGCTTCCGGAAGAAGTGGCGACGCTGTACCGAAAGCACAAAATTCGCCTCGTCATCGCCAACCCTACGTACCAGAATCCGACCGGAACCGTGCTGAGCCTGAAGCGGCGGAAGCGTCTGCTGGAAATATGCGAGTCGGTTCGCATCCCGATCATTGAGGATGATGCGTATGGAGCGCTGACCCTGGACGGTACGGAGGCGCCTCCCCCCTCCCTGCTCACGCTGAGCCAAGGCAGAGGGCTCGTTCTCTACATCGGCAGCTTTTCCAAGACAATCGCAGCCGGCCTGCGAATTGGCTGGCTTGTCGCGCCCGCATCAGTCATCGAGCGATTTGCCGATGTGAAAAAGCAGATTGATTACGGGACAGGGACGATATCGCAAAAGCTCATCAACAGCTATTTGCGCTCAGGCGAGTGGAACCGGCAATTAAAGCATTTGCAGACCGAACTGACGCGCCGCCGAGACATCATGTGCGAAGCGCTTGACTGCTATGCGTCCGATCTGGCCAGCTGGAATACCGCTACCGGGGGCTATCACATCTGGTGCCGGTTGAAGCAGGAGATACCCGAGGGCGAGCTGATTGAAAAGGCGATTGCCCATGGCATCCTGTTTTCCCCGGGCGGGGTGTATGGAGCAGAACCCGGGTATGTTCGGCTTTCCTACGCAAGCAGCGCGGAGCAGTCGATCGACGAGGGGATTCGCCGCTTCGGTGCGGTATTGCAGGCGTTCTCTACTGTCGCCGCCGGCTGGAATGCCCCAAAGGCTTCGGCATGGGACAGCCGGGGAATGAGCTCGTCCTGCACGTAATGGCAGTCGATGAAGCCTTCTATGCAGGTCAGCAGTATGTGGCGTTCTTCGGAAAAAACCGGGCGAAAGATCACATCTGAGCTGGCTGCCAATGCGCAGCGGAGTTCCTGTTCTTTTCAGCATTTCTTTAAACTCAATGAAATGTTTTTTACGTGAATAGAAAAAACACGGGGGTTATCCCGTGTTTTTTCACTACGAAGCCAAAATAATCGCTTTTTTCTGATCCTCTGTGCGTTGCAATCCCCGACTTACAGCTTGATCGCGATCAGCTTCAGTTCAGTCATTTCCTCGACTGCGTACTTGATGCCTTCGCGGCCGACACCGCTGTCTTTCACACCGCCATACGGCATGTTGTCGACGCGGAACGTAGGAATATCGTTGATCATGACGCCGCCCACTTCCAATTCTTCCGCGGCTTTCATCGCTGCATGAATGTCATTGGTGTAGATACCGGCCTGCAAGCCAAAGCGGGAATCGTTGACGGCAGCAATCGCTTCGTCAATCGTCGCAAACGGTGTGACGACGACGAGTGGCCCGAACACTTCCTGGCAGGAAACAGGCACATCGCTCGGTACGTCGACGAGAATCGTCGGCGGGTAGAGTCGATCGGAAATCTGCTCGCCACCTGTCACGGTCGAAGCGCCGCGCTCACGCGCACTCGCTACCCAGCTGGCCATCCGGGCCACGTCTTTTTGCGAGATGAGCGCAGACATGTCGGTCGCTTCGTCCAACGGATCGCCGACGACCTGGCGTTCAGCCGCTTCTTTAAACATGCTGACAAATGTTTCGTATTTGCTTTGATGAACGTAAACGCGTTGCAGGGAAATACATACTTGGCCGCTGAAGGAGAATGCCCCCACGACACAACGGTCGATCAGCGCTTTGGTGATCTCGACGTTTTCGTCGATGATGACGGCAGAGTTGGAGCCGAGCTCCAGGGTTACGCGTTTCAGACCTGCCTTGTTTTTCATCGCGATGCCCACTTCCGGGCTTCCCGTAAACGTGATTGCGGCAATGCGCTGGTCGCGCACGAGCTGATCGCCGACGACTGCGCCGCGGCCGGTGACGATGTTCAACGCACCATCCGGCAGGCCTGCTTCCTTGAAAATGTCCGCCAGAATCAGGGAAGACAGCGGCGTTTGGCTCGCCGGCTTGAGCACGACCGTGTTTCCGGCAGCAAATGCCGGCCCGAGCTTGTGGGCGACGAGATTGAGCGGGAAGTTGAACGGAGTAATCGCACCGACAACACCGATCGGCTTGCGTGTCGTGTAGGCGATCCGGTTTTCACCGCCAGGCGCTGCATCGAGCGGCACGGTTTCCCCGTGAATGCGTTTTGCTTCTTCCGCCGCGAATTTGTAGGTTTGCACGGTACGAGCAATCTCCGTTCTGCCGGTGCGGACCGGTTTTGCCGCTTCCAGAGCGAGAATCCGGGCCAGCTCTTCCGTGCGCTCTTCGATGATTTTTGCCGCTTTTTCCAGGATCAGCGCACGTTGGCTCGCCGGCATTTTCGCCATGATTTTGCCAGCCTCTTTGGCAGCCTGGATCGCAGCATCCACGTCAGCTTCCGTTGCCTGGGCGATTTCAGCGATGCACTCGCCGGAGTAGGGAGAGTAAAGCGGAGCGTATTCGCCCGCTTCTCTCCACTGACCATTAATAAACAAGTGTTTTCTTTCTGCCATCGATTACACCCCCGCCGGAACTTGCAGTTTTTTCAGCACGTCTGTGATGATGTCCAATCCTTCCTGCAGCTGCTCGTCTGTGATGACAAGCGGTGTCAGGAAGCGCACGATGTTGCTGTGGATACCTGCGCTCAGCACGATCACACCTGCTTCATAGCTGCCTTTGGTCAATGCGCCCACGAGCTCCTTCGCCGGCTTGCCGGTTGCCGGATCGATGAATTCTACTCCGACCATCGCACCCAGGCCGCGCACTTCAGCAATGACCGGGAAGTCTTTTTGCAGCGCTTTGAAATGCTTGGTGATCGCTTCGCCGATTGCTCTGGAACGGCCGACGAGGTTTTCGCGCTCCATTTTTTCGATGACAGCCAGCGCCGCTACGCAACCGAGCGGGCTGCCGCCGTATGTTCCGCCGATTTCGCCCGGGCTTGGCGCGTCCATGATTTCGGCGCGTCCGGTAACAGCACTGATCGGCAGACCGGCCGCGATCGATTTGGACATGGTGATGAGGTCTGGCTCGATTCCGAAATTCGTGCTGGCGAACATTTCACCTGTACGGCCAAAGCCTGTTTGAATTTCGTCTGCGATGAACAGGATGTCGTGTTTTTTACAAATTTCATATACGCCTTTGACGAATGCGACTGGCGGAACGATGAATCCGCCTTCCCCTTGCACAGGCTCCATAATGACAGCAGCAATTTCTTCCGGTGCTACTTCGGTCAGGAGGAAATCTTCAAACTGGCTGACGCAGAACGCTGCGTACTCTTCATCCGTCATGGACGCCGGTTTGTGCAGCGGGTACGGGAACGGCGCTTTATACGTTGCCGGCGCGAACGGACCCATTTTGTATTTGTACGGTTTTACTTTGCTGGTCAAAGACATGCCGAGCAGCGTACGGCCGTGGAAGGCACGGGTAAAGGAGACGATCCCCTGGCGGCCTGTGTATTTGCGGGCGATTTTCACCGCGTTTTCCACTGCTTCCGCGCCGCTGTTGAGGAAGATGGTTTTCTTCGCAAAGCTTCCCGGCGTGATTTGCGCGAGCTTTTCAGCCAGTGCGATGTACGGCTCGTACATGGCTACGTTGAAGCATGTATGAATGTATTTTCCCGCTTGCTGTTGTATTGCTTCCACTACTTCCGGCGGACAGTGACCGGCGTTGAGCGTGCCGATCGCTCCGGCGAAATCGAGGAATACGTTGCCATCTACATCTTCGAGTATCGCTCCGGACGCCTTTTCGGCAAAAATCGGCGTAATCAGACTTATCCCTTGTGGAACATACTGTTTTCTTTTCTCAAGCAGCTCTTGTGTCTTTGGTCCCGGTACACTTGTTTTTACGGAAACAAAACGACGCGTTTTTTCCATCTCAATCATCCTCCGTTCATATCGTAACGAATAGCCTTGTTGCAAACACGCTTTTATATCTATGCAACTAGCGTGCCAACTATAACATCTGGTTTGAAACAAGGCTTTTCCGCAACCGTATTTCGCAAAAAATTCACTTTTGAATTGAAACAGCCATTTAATTCAATTCATTTTTGAATTGACGATTCGATTTTGAATTGAGACTTGATTGCAAACTTTTGCAGCTTCCGCACCACCGTCGGCTGGCTAATTCCGAGCAATTCTGCCATCTCCGCCGTTGTTCGGCACCGTTCGGCTGCATACCGCAACCATTTTTCCTCTACCTGATCAAGCATATCTCGAAGCGAGATCGATTCGATCTGCTCGCTGCTCGGTTGATGTTCGAACGTTTCCCGGATCTCCCTGGGCAAATGGCTCATCGTGATCACGTCTTCATCAGCCGTCACCACCATGCGCTCCAGCAAATTTTCCAGCTCGCGGACATTGCCTGGCCATTGGTAGTGCAGCAGTGCGCTCGTCGCATCCGGATCCAGCCGCTTGTTCATCCCGTACCGCTCGTTTAACGTGCGGATGACCACCTTCAGGAGCGCCGCTACATCGTCAGGCCGCTGCCGCAAAGGCGGGATGGAGATCGGCACGACATTCAGCCGAAAGTACAAATCCTGACGGAACTTGCCTTCCTTGACCATCTGTTCCAGATTGCGGTTGGTTGCGGCAATCAAGCGAAAATCGACGTCACAGTAAGTCGTGCTGCCGATTCGCTGCAGCCGTTTCTCCTGAATGACCTTGAGCAGCTTGGCTTGCAGCGTCAACGGCAGCTCCCCCAGCTCATCGAGGAACAGCGTCCCCTGATTGGCCATCTCGATAATGCCCTGTTTGCCTGACTTGCCCGCTCCGGTGAAAGCGCCCGCCTCGTAGCCAAACAACTCCGATTCCAGCAATCCTTCCGGAATCGAGCCGCAGTTGATCTCGACGAACTGACCGCCCGCCCGCCTGCTATTGCGGTGAATTTCCTTGGCAATCACGTTCTTGCCGACCCCTGACTCTCCCAGGAGCAGAATCGTCGAGTCCACTACCGCAACCTTTTTGACGAGCCGATCAATCGCCTTCATCTCTTCGCTCACGGCGACAAAGCCTTCCGATGCCGTATTTTTTTCCCGCAATTCTTCTATTTCATTCTCAAACTGCTTCAATTGAACAGTTAATGTCTCGTAGCGTCGTTTCAAATCCAAGATTTCGGTTAAATCGTGTGAATAGCTGATGATGGCACAGAGTCCGCCATCCGGTGAAAAAACAGGAAAGGCAGATACCATCAGCTTTCGCCCGCTGTGTGTCTCCTGCATCATCGTCTGCGGCGCCAGCTCGTCGATCACCCTACGCGTGACAGAAGGGGAAAAGACGCGCTCTTCCTCAAGCTTGATCACGTTTTTGCCGACCATCTCCGACTGGTCGACGCCATAGATTTCCTTGCTCGATTCCCCGACCAGGCGTACGTTGCCTTTTTCATCTGTCACCATCAAATGGTCGCGTGAATTGTGAATAATGCTCTGCAGCACCAGTAGAATCCACTGTTCGTCTGACCTGCTCATGAATCGGATCACTCCCCCTTTTCGGCCGTTCTCTTTAAGGGTTTCTTACCTTCATTATAATGGTTGCGCATATGCGCATGCACATTTTCTTGCTAACAAATAGTGGGGAAAAGCAAACGCTCCGTCACGGGAAGCGACGAAGCGTTCGGATGGCAATTGATTTGACGGTATTTGATCAGGGCGTAGTTGGGGGTTGCTGCTCTGCTGGCGGCTGCTCTTTCTTTTTACCGAACATGCGCTTGATGAGTCCAACCAGCCCCCCCAGTACAGCGACGATAATAATCCAGCCTTTTTTCAGAAATACCAGGATGAGTGCAAGCAAACCGGCTTTTTTCGCTACAGCCAGCCCGAGTCCGCCCAAAACGAGTCCGGTCAGGCCGTATTCGGCCATCTGGTCTGTGGAAGCATCGAAATCCTCATAGCGATTGCCTTGCTTTAACGTGAATTTGGGCATGATCAGTTCATTCAGGACTTTTTTGTCTTGCTGCAAGCTCGCCGGATCCGTCACGAGCAGAAAAGAGACATATCCCTTTCGGGTCAATCGCTCTACGTTGTAGTTAATCATTTGCTGCTTTTGGTTATCCTCGGCCAGCATCGACCATTGCAGCGTATTTGTCGCCTGATCGTAGAATGGCTTTACATCCCAGCCGACGACGTGAAGCTGGTCCTCCGGATTTTTCTTCTTGTTTTGTTCTTCTGTGCCCTCTCGATAGCTTTTGAGAATGGCATCTGCATCTATGTTATTTTTGTCGTCATCTTTGATGTGGCCTACCTCGTCGTATTCCATCACGACGTACCAGCTTTGATTTTCATCCAGCGGATAAATGCTGCCGATCTCCTTTGAAGTAGGAAAATTGCCCAAGCTCTTTTCCTGAAACTTGATCGTATCCTCTTTGTTCAGGTACACAAATTTGGAATCCAGTTGGAGTGTGGCAAAATTATTGCCGACATCTACGGATTTCCCGCCCTCTATCCAGTTGTATTCCTCTTCTGCAAACGCCGAGGTGGCGCCGGTTACTGCTATCGCGCAAGCCAACACGACCTGCAAAATACCAAATTTCTTCACGAATCTCCCTCAATTCTTCTCATTTGAGGATTTTGCCAAAATCCAATGACGGCAGAAACCGAATTTGCAAAACCCTGATTTAAAAACAAAGACGATTCTAACATTCATTAAGAAGATTGGAAAATACCTTATGAACTGTTAGCGGATAGGAAACAATTCCCTTTTTCTGTTTGGTTATTCCTGTGAAACATATACTTTCTTCCTGCACGTATTGGGGCAAAAAAATAGCCGGAAGCGTATTTTGTCCGGTCTTCCCAAATGAAAATCCCTATAACCACTTGCGCATAGGGTCATTTTACCTATGATATTTCGCTCTTTTTTCAGCTGAACGCCATGTATGACAAATTGTTCAATTTTTACGTATCGGCTCAACAAAACCGCTTTGTTTGCCGATATATAATTCAGTCAACTGTCACGATAGCGAGAACGGAAAAAATGCCGCCTCGGCAGCGAGGGTCGGCATTTTCGTGTTCAATCTCAGATATTTTATTGAAGTACCTTAAATGAGAAGTTGTCAAAGAACGTTACTTTGTCAGGAAGGTCAAGCGTCGCTTCTTTTTGCAGATAGAGACCGAGGGTTGTGTCTTTGATCGATTGGTTTTCTTGGCCAATAACGTACTTGTCGTTGATGTAAATGGAGTAGCTGTCTCCTTTGACCACGATTTTCAGTTTATTGGTGGATTGCAATTTGTAATTCACGTTGGCGATGCGTTTAACTTCTTTCGTATTTGGATTGGTTACTTCACCGACAACCAGTTTGTCCTTTTCAAAAAAGACGACAGTCGCGCGCTTACCATTACCGTTGAAGAACAGTCCGCCTTGCCCATTTGTACCCTTGGCAATAACATCTACCTGAATTTGGTAGTTATTCGGCTTGGTCTCTTCCTTCCATTTGAGCGGCAGGAAGTAGTGTTTGGCGTCGGAATTCAATGCGTATCCCGTGACACGGCCAGAATCCACGGCCCATGTCGCTTCCGAGTCGTCCTCTCTCCAGTTGCTGAGGTCATCTTTGGAGAAATTATCTGTAATGGAGATAGGCGCTTCCGGTTTTTCAGGCTCCGGTTCGGCCGGGAAGACGATTTTCTCTTCGTCAAGCTGAGCGCGGTACAAGAGCGATGCTGCTTCAGCCCGTGTAATTGAATTTTGCGGGCGGAACGTTTTGTCGTCGTAGCCTTTGATCAAGTCGTTGTCCAGTGCGAGTGCGATATACGGACGGAGCGCAACCGAGATATTCGATTGGTCGCGGAATTGCGACAGTAAGCTCAGGTCTGCTTTTTTCTTGCTGTCCAAACCTTTCAAGCGTACGAGTGCGACCGCAATATCCTCGCGTACGGCTACGTCATCCGGCTTGTAGGTATACACATTGCCTGTTTTGTAGCCAGTCAGGTAGTTCTTCGCCAGTTCTACGTACTTGAACGCCCAGTGGTTGCGATCCACGTCATCGAACGTCTGTTGCAGATACTGTTTTGAGTTGACATTGATGCCTGCTGCAGCAATCATGATTTTGGCGAACTCGGCACGGGTGATCAGATTATTTGGTCGGAATGTTCCGTCGTTGTACCCTTGAATAACACCCTTTTCTGCCATTGCTTTAATTGCATCGTAAGCCCAGTGGTTGCGCGGGACATCTTTAAACGTACCCGTCGCGGCAAAACCAGTCGGCATGGCTGTGAACAACAGCATTACAGCCATCATCACCATTAAAAGCTTCTTCATGTGTTGGGCCTCCCCCTTGGTTCATTTTTGATGCTTCGGTGTTTTAGACGGCACCAGGGGGAGAAAGGTTTCAAAAAAAAGAGTACCAAAATTTTCTTTTATCCGATCAATCTCGGCATGTTGTCGATTTTAGGCATGCGGAAGCGTGCAACGACTTCGACGGGAGACGGTTTGCAGCATTGGCACATTTGCACATCGCCGGCAACCGACATAAGCAGATAGGCATCAGTCAATGACAAGTCCCACTTGGTGACGAGCAGCTCCTGCATATCCTCACAGGCCATGCGAATCGCCGTCGTGATGTCGTGATCAGCAGCAACCGTATACCAGCTGTCTGCGGTCTCGACCAGCGGGCGTGGCAACGTCTGTCCTTTTAACACGGAAATTGTCGTCTCCACTTCTCCGGCAATTTCAATCCCCGTTCCACCGATTTCCCCGTCACCCATGGCCGCATGCACATCGCCCAGCCCAAACAGGGCGCCCTCCACACCAATCGGCAAATAGACGGTGGAGCCTTTGGTAATGACGTGTGTATCGATATTGCCCCCGTGGTTGCCGGGGTGGCCGCACGGAACGGGATCCCCGGCCGGAGCGACGCCGATCACCCCGATCATCGGCTCGACGGGAAAGGAAATCCGCTCGTTAAAATGGGCGACACAGCTATTTTCCACAGGTACGATTTTTGTTTTTGTCTCGGCGCGATGCGTCAGCGGGCCTGTCCCGGGCAGCGTCGAGATGACGCCCCAGTCGCGTACCTTGACATCGTGAATCTCTACTTTGAGCACGTCGTCTGGCAACGCTCCCGCCACATAGACAGGGCCCGTCGCCGGATTGACACGCGAGAAATCGATTGAGGTAACCAGATGTTCTTCTGACGTCACCTGATTGGAAAAGCAATCATACGTTTGAAAGGTAACCCGTTCTCCGCTCTCAATCTTCAGAACAGGTGTATTCTCCTTGGAAAACTGGAACGACGATTGTTCACGCGGCAAATAATGCATGGCGTCTCACCTCAACGATTGGATTTTTCCCTGCTTTCCTGCCTTGCTCCTACAGCCTTTCCTGATACGATTCGATGAACGCGAGAATCAACTGGACGGCATGCTCCAGGTCGTCCATGTGGATGAAGCCGGTAGCAGAGTGGATATAGCGCGACGGCAGTGAAATGCACCCGGTCAAAGCGCCTTTTCCAGCCAGGCTGATCGCCCAGGCATCTGTGCCGCCGTTTAGCACGGCTTCCCGCTGGTACGGGATGTTCGCTTTCTCGGCGACTTGCACCAGCCTGCGCGTCAACCGCTTGGGTACGTTGTTGCCGTGGCCTGAGCTAGGGGTCCAGTCGTAAAACATAATCGCCGGTCCACCGCCCAGTTCGATCGGCATCATGCGTTCTTCAAGCGCAGGTGTGCCGCCGGACAGACAGACGTCAATCGCCAGAGCCACATCGGGTTCAATGGCAAATGCCGCCGGACCAGCCCCGCGCAGTCCCACTTCCTCCTGCACAGAAGCGACGCCGTAGACAGTCGCGGCGATGTCCTTGCCAGCCAGCCGCTTCATGACCTCGGCCATTACGGCACAGCCGGAACGGTTATCGACGGATTTACCCGTGTAGACTTTGCCGCCGTTTAAAAATTGGCCGTCGCGGTCAAACGTGATGTAATCCCCGACATTTACGCCGAGCGCCAGCGTCTCCGCCTTGTTCTTTGTACCCAAATCGATGTACAAATCCTCCATCGGGATGGCCCGCTTCGCTTCGTCTTCCGTGACGATATGGGCAGGCTTGGCTCCGGTTACCCCTTTGACAATGCCTTTTTCCGTGTGAATGGCCAGCACCTGATTAATCACCATCCGGCTGTCGTGATAACCGACCGGCAAAAAGGTGACAAAGCCTTTCTCATCGATGTAGCTGACGATAAAGCCGATTTCATCCATGTGGGCGGAAAGCATCAGCTTCAAGTCGGGATTGCTGCCTTTTTTCACAAATACATAGTTGCCGAGGGCATCGCCGTAGTGTTCATCGACATGCGCGCCAAGCTCTTCTTTCAAGTAGTCGACAACCCGATCCTCGTCGCCGGAAACACCGTGGATCTTGTCCAGTTCAAGCATTAATTTATCCAGTGAATTCATCGCAAATGCCTCCTTGCATGGGTCCGATTCAATTAATACAGTTTCACCTGCAATTGGTTCAGAATGCTTTTGGGAACGACGAAGCGCGCTGTCATGAGCGGATCGACCACCTGGCAAATTTGCGTCTGGCCAGTCGCGCTCATCAGCATGGTGCATTCGCTTACGGTAAGACTGGTTCTGTTCAACAGCAAGTCGATCATATGCTCCACCGCTTCCTTCACCGCTTCATCAAGCGTCGGTGCCGAAACGATCGTTGCCAGGCTGTCAGCGTTCTCCAGCAGCGGTTGGGCGAGCGGAAGGTTTTTGACGACCTCCAGCGTAACCGTCACCTTTCCGGGAATCTCAATGCCGGACACGCCGATCTCGCCATCGCCCATCGCGGCGTGCAGATCTCCGAGGGCAAACAGCGCCCCCTCCACCCCAACCGGGAAGTAGAGCGTGGCTCCTTCCGTAATCATCGTGTTATCCATATTGCCGCCGTGAGCGCCCGGCGTTCCGCAGGAGACTTCGCCTTCAGCCGGAGCGACACCGATCACGCCAATCATCGGATTGAGCGGGAATTCGATTTGGTTAAAATACGCTTTGCCATCGCGTACAGGAATCAGCTTTACTTCAAATTTTTCGATGCGATGCCCCATTACCCCAAGTCCGGGACCAGTAGCCATGACGCCTTGTTCAGCCAACTCGATTTTGTGAATCGTCACCTTCAACGTATCTCCGGGAAGCGCTCCTTCGACATAGACAGGCCCAGTCGCAGGATTGATCTGGTTCCAGTCAATCGCCGTAAACGCGGTTGATTCCGACTGAATCTGGTTCTGGAAGCAATCATACGTCTCAATCGTCAACGTCGTTCCCGATTCGACCCGCATGATCGGCTCATGCTTCCCGCTGAATGCGTAAATCGATGTTTGACACGCAACAAATTGACTCACTGCTCATCCCTCGTTTCTTTTGGTTATTGAGATAGGTAGTACACGCTGTTCATCAGCATCATGAAAGGAAGGCTGTCCGCAGCGCTGGGTGCTGTACCGCACGCGCCAAACTCGGCGTGCGGAGAGAAGAGAATCAGCTTGCCTTGCCCATGTGACGCCTCGATGATCGCTCCCCGGCCGGCGAGGTGGCGGTTGAACCGCTCTTCTGTCAGCGGATTGATCCACTTCATCGCTTCCTCGGCGATCGGATTGTTGGAAATATCCCATGCCGGCGGCTGTGCCCCGGAAGCGATAAAGCTGCCGTACTTGGCAATGACCTTGATTTGGCTTGGATCAAGCACTTCAAATGCGGGACCTTCCCAGTAGATCATGTCAAGTGTACTGGGTGAACCCATGGCCACGCCGAATGCGACCGGATGGTTCACTTCTTCAAATTCGACGCGGACGAAGCCCGTCCCTGTCCGCCAGTAATCAAGTCCTTCCGTATCCGTCGCCGGAATCAGATTCAGCCACGCCTTTTCGATGACCGTCTGCCGCGGTGCCGTCAACGGAAAATAACTGCCGGCGCAAGAGCCGAGATAAGCTCCGCCGCGGGCGATGAAGCTGGCAATCTCACTGAAACCGCGCTCGCCCAGTCCTTCATAGTAGGATTCTCCGGCATCCGGTCCCCCGGGTACGATCAAGAGATCGAATTCAGCCAGTTTGCCGCCACGAATCTCATCATCGCTCAAAAACGTTACGTCGAGATCATACGCAGCAAAAAACTGCTGAAACGGTTCATAGCAAAAAGCGGCACAATTTTTTCCATTCAGAAACGCAATGCGCTCGGCAAGCTTCAGTCGAATCGCTCCGTCCGGTGTGGCATCGCCGATCAAGCGGTCAGTGACAAGCCCGTCAAACGCACACTCTTCCTCGCGGTATAAAAAGCTGCCGGGGAAGAACACGTGTCCTTCAGGAAACCGCTCGGAATGCAGGGTAACGGGTTTTTGCAGCTGCAGAATTTCTTTGCCTGCGCGCAAATGGCGATTCAGCTGGCAGTATACGGCAGGCAGGCTTTGATAGGGAACGACGCCCAATCGGGTCATCGGCACAATTACCCAGCTCATCGTATCAACCTCCTAGTCAAATAGATGGCACGCGACCAAGTGTCCCGGGCTTACTTCTCGAAGTACAGGCGCTTCCTCCGTGCAGCGGGCGAAGCACTTCTGGCAGCGGGAGGCAAACCGGCAGCCTGTCGGCGGATCGATCGGGCTGGGAATATCCCCCTCGAGAATCATCTCGTCTTTCTTGCGGGTCGGGTCGGCTACCGGAATGGCCGCCATCAATGCTTGCGTGTACGGATGGCACGTGTTGTTGTACAGCTCTTCGACATCGGCCAATTCGACGATCTGTCCGAGATACATGACGCCGACCCGATCGCTGATATGTTCGACGACGCCCAAGTCATGTGCGACAAACAGCATCGTCAAGCCAAGCTCATCGCGCAGCTTGGCCATGAGATTGAGAATCTGCGCCTGAACGGATACGTCCAGCGCAGAGACGGGCTCATCGGCAAAAATAAAGCGGGGTTCGACCGAGAGCGCCCTGGCGATACCGATCCGCTGCAATTGCCCGCCGCTAAACTCATGCGGATGGCGGTCCATCGCATCAGCAGGAAGGCCAACCAGCTCCAGCAGTTCGCCTATGCGTGTCGTCGCGTCGCTGCCTTTGGCCAGTTGATGAACGGCAAGCACTTCTTCCATCGTCTGGCGAATGGTCATCCGCGGATTGAGTGAAGAGTACGGATTTTGAAAGACCATCTGCATGTCGCGGCGCAGCGCCTGCAGCTCTTTGGCGCCGAACTGCGTCACTTCCTTGCCGTCGAAGACGATGCTGCCGCTCGTCGGATCGTTGACCCGCAAAATGCAGCGGCCTGTCGTCGATTTGCCGCAGCCGCTCTCTCCGACGAGCCCGAAGATTTCGCCCTGGTGAATCGTAAAGGATACGCCGTCAACGGCTTTGAGCACTTGCTGGTGCTTGCCGAAGAAGTTCGTCTTTCCGGCCGGGAAGTACTTTTTTAAATTTTCAACCTTTAGCAGCGCTTGCATACGCTCCAGCCCTCCTTTTCACAAGCTCTTCCGCATGATGACAGGCTACCAGATGCGCGGGGCGCAGCTCTTGCAAAACGGGTTTCTTCTGCTCGCACAAGTCTGTCTTGTACGGGCAGCGCATCGCGAATGCGCAACCTTCAATCGTTTCTGTCAAATTGGGCGGTGACCCTTCGATCGGCTTCAGGGCCGCTTTTTTCTCGCCCAGCTTCGGCATTGACTCCATCAAGCCGAGCGTATACGGATGCAGCGGTTCCGCAAAAATGCTTTCTACATCCGTGCTCTCGACGATCTCGCCGGCGTACATGACAGAGACTTTGTCACAGACTTCAGCGACTACGCCAAGATCGTGGGTGATGAGCAGAATGGACATGTTGTACTGTTTTTTTAGCTGGTTCATCAAGCGCAGGATCTGCGCCTGAATGGTCACGTCCAGCGCCGTCGTCGGCTCGTCGGCGATCAACAGCTTGGGCTTGCAGGCGAGCGCGATGGCGATCATCAGCCGCTGCAGCATTCCTCCGCTGAATTCGTGGGGAAACTGGTCGTAGCGCTTCTCGGCTGACGGAATCGACATGTCCTGCATGATTTTGATCGTCTCCGCCTTCGCCTGCTGCTTGTTCAAGCCTTTGTGGAAGCGCAGCACTTCGGCAATCTGTTCGCCGACTTTAATCAGCGGGTTAAGCGAGGTCATCGGGTCCTGAAAGATCATCGCCACGGAATTGCCGCGAATTTTTTGCATCTGTTTTTCCGATCGTTTAACGAGATCGACCCCTTCCAGCAGGATTTCGCCTGAGGTGATTTTTCCTTTTTGGTGCTCGACGATGCGCATGATCGAGCGTGCCGTCACGCTTTTGCCGCTGCCGCTCTCGCCAACGATCCCCATCGTCTCGCCAGGGCGTATGGCAAAGTTCACATAGCGTACCGCATGGGCGATGCCCCGTTCTGTATGAAATTGAGTCGACAAGTTTTTTACCTCGAGCAGATTACTCAACAAGACCGCCCCCTTTCGGATGATTCGTAAAGATGGTTAGAAGCGTCATGATGCCAAGCGAGATGGCAAAGTCGATCAGGACGCCATAGGCAATGCCTGTGTAGACGGAATGGTATACGCCGTACCCGGCGCTGATGAAGATGACCAGAACTGCGAACGTGCGGTGGACAAGCGACTTTCGTGCGAGCAGGACGACCGGTGCCAGTGCCGCCCAGACGAGTGTAAAGACAAGCATGGTCTGGAGTATCGTCAGCTCCGGCAGCAGCAGTGCGATCGACCCGGCTGTGAGAATGATCAGCCCTTTGGCAACAAGGCGTGCAACCGTCTTCTGCTCAGTCCCGTCGACCGTATACCGGGAAATGATCGCAAGCAATATGACGATCAGCGTAACGGTAAACAAGACGATGCCGAATTCACCGCCAAAGCGGGCAACGATCAGAATGCTCACCTCGTCGTGAACGATTGGCCACACCGCCTCCGCCTTGGCGACAAACGACAAGGTGCCCATCGACAGCGGCAAAAACGCCCAAATCAACGGAGATAAACTAAAGCTGAGACCGCGTTTGCTCGGTTTGATCTGGTGGTAAATCGTCCAGACCCGCTCGTTGAGCAGCGTGTGTGTCACAAAGCGGATAAACAGAGCGATCGCCAGGTACCAGCCGGCCGTTTTGGTCAGCTCGAGCATATCGGTCGCAAGGAATTTTACCCCGGAATAGACTGTCGGGACGCTGACGTCCAAGTAGACGAGAGTGGGAATCAGCACAGTCGAAGCCGTTGCCAACAGGGCAATGACAAAAGAAGCCTGATGAAAATTCCCGTATCGGAAAAACATCATCAGCAGAAAGAACAGCGTCATGCTGATCGACGAGACGATCGTGCTCCATCCGTAGAGCAGGTGGAGAATTATTTTGCCTGCGAGGATGACGATCAAGACTTCCTCCAGCCAGACAAATGCCAGCAGCACCTTGACCAAGCCCAGACTTTTGCCGGAAAAAACCCGCTCAATCCGTTCCATCAGCGGCAGTTCGCCCGCCAGGCGAAACCGCTTGATCGCCAAATAGCAGAGCAGAAAACTGAGCGAGCCAGCCAAGCTGTAGCTGATCAAGCCGATGACGCCGTAATCGTACGCTGCCTCGGACGAAGCGAGAAAAGCTGTAACGCCGAACCATTGGCCGAGCAAAGCGACAATCCCCCTGCCCAAACCCAACGTTCCGTCATCCCTGGCGGATTTGTTTCGCTGCGTCCATTGGATAACCACCAGACAGAGTGCCAGCACCACCAGGATAAGCAATTGGTCTTCCGAGAAAAGAATGCCCTTCATAGGTTGTTCAACCGATACTGCCTGGGTGATTGTCCCTGCAGCTTGCGAAATGTCACGGCGAAGTAATTGGGACTGCTGAAACCGACACTGTGCGAGATGAACTCGATGGACAGATTGGAGTTATCGAGCAGCTCTTTTGCTTTTTCGATGCGGATTTTCGTCAGCATATCGATGAACGTGACCCCGAGTTTTTTCTTGAATATCCGGCTCAGATGCGACGGGCTCAAGTGGACCTCGAGGGCAATATCCTGCAAAGTTATTTCATTGGCATAGTTTTTTACCATGTAATCGATGCATTGCTGGACGACAGCCTCTTCCTTGTTCTTCGCCGCATGTACAGCGGTGTACAGCGATTTTTTCAAGTTCGCGGGAGACTCGGCAGCTTCTCCTACCCCGTACGACCAGCGCAGCTCGGGCCATTTCCGCTTCGATTCGAGCTTCAGATTGGAGAGTGCTTCACGAATGTCCTGGATGTCTTCCTTCGCTGCAATCTGCAAGAGGTAAACAGAAAAGCCGTCCACGCACTGCGGCAGGTACAGGGCTTTGTGCAGCAATTTTCCCAACTCGTGTTCGAGCTCGCTGCTGTCAGCCTGCGAATACGGCTCCTCCAGCTTGAAGGTGACGACCAGGTTGGGCTGAAACGACAAGTCTGCCCGCCACGATGGGTCGAACATCTCCTCGTTGATCCCGTCAATGCCCAGCCACTTTTCGACCATGGCGTGCAGCAGCAGCGGCTTGACTGTCCGCTCTACTTCGATGTCCTTGGACAGCTTGTCATACGCTGCAATCAGCTCGTCCGGCACGAGCGGCTTCAGCAAGTAACCGGATGCGCCCAGATTGATCGCTTCCTTCGCGTAGTGAAATTCTCCGTGCGCCGAGATGAGCAGCACTTTGACATTCGGCCAGCGCGGTTTGATCTGCTTGATCGTTTCAATCCCATCCCACCCCGGCATGCGGATGTCGAGACAGACCACGTCGACCGATTCCCGTTCCAGAACTGCTACAGCTTCCACCCCGTTGTTTGCTGTCAGGATGACGGCCGTGGGATCGCACGCAGACAAAATGCTGCTCACATTCAGTAATTCAAGAGGTTCATCATCTACAATCAGCACTCGCATCTGCCCTACACCTCCCTGTAGCAAATTTCCATTCGACTGGCTGTACCTTGTCCTAACCTGTTGATCGTCAAGCCGCTACCGCTGCCAAACTGGTGGACAAGGCGGGAATGGACATTTCTGATTCCGATGCTCAGCAAATCATCCGCGCTTTGCTTCGTTTCCTTCCAGCGTTCGAATTCTGCGATCACTTCATCGCTTACGCCGATCCCGTTGTCCACGACGTCGATGATGAGCAGATCGGCCTCATGATGCACCGACAGCCTGATTTCGCCCCCGTGAACGGACGGCTCGATCCCGTGAATACAGGCGTTTTCCACTAGCGGCTGCACCGTTAACAGCGGTACAGACTTGTTCTGGGCATCGTCAGGCGCTTCAATACTCCAGCTCAGCCGATTGCCGAAGCGGAGTTTTTGAATGGTCAAGTAATGCCTTACGTACTCCAGCTCTTCCCGCAAGGAGACGAGTGGCTCGCCATCCTTCAGATGGTAGCGCATCAGCGAAGCGATTGCGTAGGTGGCCTGCTCCGCTTCCTGTTTTTTTCCCAGGCGAATCAGTGTCGATATGACATTCAACGTGTTGAAGAGAAAATGCGGGCGAATCTGCGAAGACAGGTGCAGGAACTTGGATTCATTCAACAGCACCTCCAGCTCCGCCCGTTTTTTCTCCACCTCGAGAAACTCCACTTCTTTTTCGGTAATTAATATCACAACGATTGTCGTCAGGCTGATGACCCCGCCGACGATGCCAGTCACGATCAAAAACGTAAATAGATTGAGAGAAAGCAGCATGGTGTCCTCCATTCGTAACCCCGTTGTGTAGATTATAGAAGGAAACTGACGCCTCTGCTAGTAAACTACTTGGACTTTCGCTGCTTCGGATCGAGGTACGACTGCAGTCCATCGCCAAAGATGTTGAAGGAGATGACCGTAATCATGATGGCAAAGCCTGAAGCAATTGCCGTATTCGGTGAAATCAGCAGGTATTCACGGCCTTCTTCCAGCATGTAGCCCCAGTCGGCTGTCGGCGGCTGTACCCCGAGTCCCAGGAAGCTGAGCGCAGCCAGATCGAGAATGGCATAAGCCAAATCCAGCGTCGCATTGACGAGAATCGGCGAAAAGCAATTGGGCAGGATGTGGCGGAAAATGATCCGCGTGTGGGATAAGCCCAGCACCTTGGCTGCCTCGACGTACGACTGTTCTTTCTCCACCAGTGTCACCGAGCGGACAATCCGCGAAATCATCGGAATGTAGACGATTCCGAGGGCAATGACGGCATTCTCAAAGCCTCGCCCGAACGTCGCGACGATGATGAAGGCCAGCAGCAGCGCAGGGAAGGCGAGCAGTACATCCCAGATGCGCATGATGATATTGTCCAGCCGCCCGCCGAAGTAGCCGGAGATCAATCCGACAGGCACCCCCACCACGATTGAGATCAGGACGACGAACACAGCTCCGAACAGCGTCGTTTTCGTCCCGTACAAGACGCGTGAAAAGATGTCCCGCCCTTGTTTATCCGTGCCGAACCAGTGATCGTGGGAGGCAGGCTGCAACGAATTGGCCAAATCCTGGGCATCAGGATCGTACGGTGCAATAAAAGGAGCAAAAATGGCAACAAACAAGATTGCAACAATGATGATTCCGGCCACAACAGCCAGCTTGTTGCGAAAGAACGGTGAGGCCAAAAAGCTTTTCTTCTTCCTCGAAGCAGTTATTTGTGCGGGTGTCGTTTGCAGTGGCGCACTCATTTCGTCCCCCTCCTCTCCTATTGATAGCGAATCCGCGGATCAATGACCGCATAGAGTACGTCGACAACGAGGTTGATCAACAAGAAGACGCAGACCATGAACAGCGTCGAGCCTTGGACGACAGGGTAGTCGCTGGTCTGTACGCCGTTGACGATCAGGCTGCCTAATCCGCCCAGTCCAAACGTGTATTCAACCAATACCGTTCCCACCATCAAAAATCCAACCTGCAGGCCAGTAATGGTCAACAGCGGAATCAACGCGTTGCGCAAGCCGTGCTTGATGATGATGATTTTCCCCGGCAAGCCTTTGGCAATCGCTGTCTGAATGTAGTTCGTATTCAGCACGTCGATCATCCCGGCACGCGTAAAGCGCGCAGTCAGGGCGATCATGTTCAGTCCGAGGGCAAAAGAGGGCAGCAGCAAGTGCTTGAGGTTATCGACAAATCCGTTTCCGGCACCGAATGCCGGCAGCCAGTTCAATTTGAACGCAAACAGCAAGACCATGAGCACACCGGTAAAAAAGACGGGCGAGGAAACGCCGGCGAGTGCAAACAGGGAGGAGACGTAGTCGACCCAGGTGTTTTTCTTGACCGCCGCCACAATCCCCAGCGGAATTGCCAGCAGCAGCGTGATCACCATACTCATGACGATCAATTGGAAAGTCAGCGGAATCCGCTCTGCGATCATGGCGGAGACAGACTGCTTCATTTTGAAGCTCTCGCCGAGATCGCCTGTCACGGCTGCTTTCAGCCAATACACGTACTGCTCCCATACCGGCTTATCCAAGTGGTATTTGACGCGGATGCTCTCCAGTACTTCCGGGGATGTCTGGTGTCCGCCGACCATGATCAGCACGGGATCACCCGGAGCCAGGCGGGACAAGCCGAAAATCACCACCGAGACGAAAAACAGGACGGGAATCAAAAAGAGCAGTCGTCTAAGAACGTAATTTACCACCGGTATTCACACCACCTTTGCAAAATTTATGTGAGAAGGCAGGGAAAACCCTGCCAGCTTGCTTGTGCGTCGTGTTTACTTCATCTTTACATCCTTCATGATGGCATCCCAGTACCAGAGCGGTGTCACCGCATACCCTTCGACGTTGTTCGTCGTCGTCAGGATTTGCTTGGGATGGTCAAGCATGATCCACGGCGAATCGTTGGCGATGATTTGCTGTGCCTGGATCATCAGGTCGGAGCGTTTATCGTCGTCCGCGATGTGCAGCTGCTGCTCAAGCAGCTTGTCGACTTGCGGATTTTTGTAGTTGGCGTAGTTCGCTCCGCCATCTGCGGCGTTCACAGACCAGAAGACCGGCTGCAGATTGCCCGACGGGTCAGGGAAGTCCGACCCCCAGTTATTGATCGCGATGTCGTAATTGCGATCACCGCTAAATGTACGCGTGGTCAACTCTTCACCGGTTACTTTTTCGATCTCCAGGTTGATCCCAAGCGGCTTCACGGCTGCTTGCAGAGCGAGTGCGGCATTGACCCGCAAGCTGTCGGAGTCGGTGAGTATTTTCGCGGTAAAGCCGCCCGGAACGCTTGACTCAGCCAACAGCTGTTTTGCCTTTTCCTGATTGAAGGTGTAGTCAGGCAGCTCTTTGTACGCTGCTTCCCACTTCTCTTTGGAGAACTTCCACATCGCAGGCGCTACCGGAATCGATTTGGCCGGAATCCCGGAATCCTTGACGATTTGATCGAGGATCTTCTGCTTGTCCAGCGCGTAATTAATCGCTTGTCTGACTTTCACGTCCGTGAACGGCGCACGCTGTGTATTGAAGGCGAAAAAGTCGTTCAGGAAGCTGTCTACTTTGTCTACCTTGACGTTTTCCATCCGCTCGACCACTTCGACCAGATCGAGCGGCAATCCGATCGTCATATTGATTTGTCCGGTCTTTAAGCCCGTCACTTTGGTCGTGCCTTCCGGTACTACCTTGAAGGCGACTTTATCCAGGTAGGGACCGCCCTCTTTGTTCCAGTAATTCGCGTTTTTCTCCAAGACGATTTCCGATCCGGTCTGCCAGCTGACGTATTTGAACGGGCCGGTCCCCAGAACGCCGCCATCCGGCTTGCCGAAGTTGGCTTGATGGGCCTCGTAGTATTTTTTGCTGATAACGTGGCCGCCTGATGTAGCAGGTACATAGCGCCACAGCGCATCCGGCTGGGTCAGCGTCACTTTGATCGTGGAATCGTCAACCTTTTCGATCTTGTCTACATTCGCGTACATCCAGCCCAGGTAAGACGCTGTTTTGGGATCGCGAGTCCGCTCCATGGAAAAGATCACATCATCGGCGGTCATCGGGCTGCCGTCCTGGAACGTAACGTCTTTACGCAAGTGGTAAACGAATGTTTTGTCGTCGGGCGTTTCCCATTTCTCGGCCAGATTCGGTACCAGATTCGAGTCTTTGTCAAATTTCAGCAGGCCTTCGGTGATTTCGTTTACGACCGGAAGTGTGA
>CAMIVR010000049.1 GCA_946402065.1 uncultured Brevibacillus sp.
GTACTTGGCTTGGGACCAAGGGGTCGCAGGTTCGAATCCTGTCTTCCCGACCATTTTTTTAACGAAATAGTGCGGGTGTAGTTCAATGGTAGAACCCCAGCCTTCCAAGCTGGTCGCGTGGGTTCGATTCCCATCACCCGCTCCATCCATATAAAGAAAAGCTGGCCATCGCGGTCAGCTTCTTTTCGTTGTTAATGAAATTTCGTTCAAGGCGCCATCGAAAAATCTTCTGCACCAATTAAATAGGAGATAGTCGTGCTAATTGCTGCGTAGAGGAAGGCGATCAAGATGGTGAACAAAACACCGTACCAGCTCGTTCCACCGGCTTTCTGCAAGGCTGCGTATCGTGCTGTCTCATCCTTGACGGCACTTTTGATGGTGGAAATTCGTTTTTTGGCAAATACATAGTACATCGAGTTACCCCACAATCCACAGACCACATTAATCGCAATACCGATCGAGTTATTTGCGTGAGAAGAGTTAGGGAGAAGAAAAAAAATCAGATCTACCAAAAGATACATCGCATTCACAATGAGGACATAGCCGTACATTTTCCGGTAACCCATCCAGAAAATACTGAGAAAAAATGCAGCCCAGTTCCAGCTTATCTTCTTTTCGGGGGCATCACTTATCTCCCACTTTTTTCGGTAATACTCAAACTTTTCCCCTACAAAGCGGAACAGTTCATCAGACTCCTGCAGCTGCCCCTTCGTATTTAGCACGTGTGAAGACACTTGGGCAGCGCTTGCTAGCTCGTTATTGCTCATTACGTCGATAGAGACAGCCCTCCCGCAGGACGGGCAAAATCGGGCGGTTTCCGGCAGTTTGGCGCCACATTGAGAACAGTACATATATATCACCTTCCATTATGTTCAGGGATGGAGTTCATAACTATGCAAAATCCTGTCGAGTTGAGTCATTTCGCAGATCAAGGCTACAATAAGGCATAGACAGAGAAGGGATGGAAGCAAACATGAACAAAAACATGACCATTATTGGAGTGCAAATGGACTTAGGTGCAGATCGTCGCGGAGTGGACATGGGACCGAGCGCGATCCGCTATGCAGGTGTGGTTAACCGGCTTGAGAGCATGGGTTTTTCGATCAAGGATATCGGGAACATCCCTGTCGATCGGCCCAATCAACTCGTCAGTACAGATCATCACAAATACTTAGATCAGGTAGTCGATGCAAATACCAAACTGGCGGAAGCTGTCAACAAAGAGATGCAGGAAGGCCGTTTTCCGCTGGTATTGGGCGGTGATCACAGTATTGCGATGGGAACGATTGCGGGTGTCACAAGGCACGTGAAAAATTTGGGCGTAATCTGGTTTGATGCCCACGGCGATTTGAATACGGGTGAAACGACTCCGTCAGGCAATATTCACGGGATGCCGCTGGCAGCAAGTCTGGGGCTTGGCCACGAGCGCCTCGTCAATATTGGTGGATTTGCGCCCAAATTAAAGCCGGAAAACATTGTCATTATCGGTGCCCGGGATCTTGATGCGCCTGAACGGGCATTGATCAAAGAACTTGGCATCAAGGTATACACGATGCACGAGATCGACCGCTTGGGTATGGCACGGGTCATGGACGAAGCAGTTGCACACGTTAGCAAGGGAACAGACGGCGTTCATTTGAGCCTGGACTTGGATGGTTTGGACCCACATGATGCACCAGGCGTAGGAACCCCGGTAATCGGCGGGATTTCCTATCGGGAAGGACACCTGGCCATGGAAATTCTCGCTGAGGCGGATGTGTTAATTTCTGCCGAATTTGTTGAAGTCAATCCGATTCTCGATCGGGAAAATCTAACGGCGAAAGTCGCTGTGGCTCTGATGAGCTCTGCTTTTGGCGACAAGCTCTTATAAAGAAAGCGTACTACAATCGTCAGCTTTTGGGAAGATTGGGCAAAATGAAAGGAGGGTGAAGACCCTCCACTTTTTATTGTGGGCTGGATGCGTGTGGGAGCTGGTTCAGGAGTTGGTCCAGGCGGACACTGAGCGCAACCAGCTCGGGTGTAATCGCTGCATGCAGCTTGTACGAATCATTTAACTCTTTTCGTAATTCTTCAATCTGTGCATACAACGGTTCGTTGGGCATTCGAACTGCACCCCTTTTTGTGATATTGTAAAAAGAAGCTACCACCTTTAGTATATAGTTCGGCAGATATTTTATTCCTTTTTATGGAAAAGTAAATGCGGAAATAAAACTGAAACTCGCGGAAAGCTGAATCGTATAGTAGATGTACGGCGTTGCCGGGGAGGATCGCATGGAATTTGTTGAGAAACGATTGGTAAAAAGGGCAAAGCGAGGCGATCGTGAGGCCTTTGTTGAATTGATCGAAATCTATAAAGATAAAATTTTCCAATTAGCTTTTCGGATGGTGGGAAATCGCCATGAGGCTGAAGATATTGCGCAGGAGACGTTTTTGCGCGTCTATGCCAACCTTCAGTCCTATGACGAAAGCTACAAATTCTCCACGTGGATTTACCGAATCGCAACCAATCTGTGTATCGACCGGGGAAGAAAGAAAAAGCCGGATTTTTCGTTGGACGAAGAAACGGAGGGTACAGAGGGGCTTGATTGGTACTCACGCTTGCCCGCCAAAGACAAAACGCCGGAGGAAAAGCTGATGACACAGGAAGTACAAGAAACCGTGCAAGAAGCATTGTCAAAGCTGGCTCCCAAATACCGTGCAGTGATGGTCCTGCGCTATATCGAGGATCTGACGCTCCAGGAGATCAGTGATGCGTTGCAGTTGCCGATAACTACGATCAAAACGCGCATACACCGCGGCCGTGAAGCGCTGCGTGCCAAGCTGAGATTTATGTAAGCGAAAGGAGTAAGGGTAAAGATGGAATGCCGAGAAACACGCGTTATGATCCATGAATATCTGGATGATGATCTTGACGAGTTTGCCAATGAGCAGTTGCAAAGACATCTGCGAGAATGTGACCAATGCCGTCAGCACATGTACGAACTGCAAAAGGCGATTGCCTTTGTCCAAAGTGCCTCCCACGCTTTTGTATCGTCTGACTTTACTGCCCGGATTATCGCGCAATTGCCATCCCAGAAAAAAAGCAGGCTGTTGTCCCACTGGTTCCGCCGCCATCCTGTACTGACGGCTGCCGCAGTATTTTTGATCATGATGATGGGCAGCCTTGTAACGTCATGGTTTGATCAAGACAACATGCTGCAAGTCTCCTCCAATAACGTTGATAAGCTGAAGATCGACAGAGAGCGCAATGTCGTCGTCGTGCCGGAGGGAACGACGATCGATGGCGACTTGATCGTTCGCAACGGCAGTGTCGATGTGCAAGGTGCCGTCAAAGGAAACGTCGTGGCGATTGAAGGGAAAGTGTTCCTCGCGTCGACAGCCCAGGTCGCCGGCAATACGGAATCGGTCGAGGCCATATTTGATTGGATCTGGTATCAACTGAAAAATATAGGAAATGACTTGCTTCCCGTGTTTCGTTAAGAGAAAATAGAAAGACCGAAAGCGCGGCATATTTTGGCCGTGCTTTTTTCGAGAATGACGAGATAATATAGAGAAAGAACTGAATTGGAGCGAGAATGTGGGGGCTTCGCTATGGTTTTGATTGAATATAGCAATATCATCCGCTATGTAATCGACATTTTGTTGGTTACGTACGTCATATATAAATTAATCATGCTCATTCGCGGAACGCGAGCCATGCAGCTGCTGAAGGGGATTGTGGTGATTATTCTCACCTGGCTCTTGAGCAAATGGTTCCAACTGACAACGCTGCATTGGCTGATGTCTCAGGCCTTCACGTTCGGAGTGCTGGCACTCGTCATTATCTTTCAGCCGGAATTGCGCAGGGCATTGGAGCAGTTGGGGCGCGGGAAGCTGTTCTCACGCACTTCGACCCAGGACGAGGAAGTCGTCAGGCGTACGGTTCAGGAAGTAACGAAATCGACGACGTACATGGCCAAGCGGCGAATCGGTGCGTTGATTGTAATGGAGCGGGAGACGGGTCTGAGCGATTACGTCGAAACAGGTATTTTGATCAACGGCAAGGTTTCTTCGGAGCTTTTGATCAATATTTTTATCCCCAATACACCACTGCATGACGGTGCCGTGATTATTCGCAAGGACACTGTACAGGCAGCGGGCTGTTACCTGCCGCTCACAGAAAACCCGACGATTTCCAAGGAACTGGGCACGCGTCACCGCGCAGGGATTGGCATGAGTGAAGTATCAGACGGTTTAACGATTATCGTCTCGGAAGAAACGGGACAAGTATCGCTTGCCGCCAACGGGGAAATCATACGCAATTTATCGGAAGAACAATTGACTCAAATGCTACTGGAACAGCTGAACCCGCAGACAAAGAGCAAGTCCATGGGAAGTCGTTGGCAATGGGGGCGAAAGCATGGATAGATTTATCAACAGTCGTTGGTTTGCACGTGCAGTTGCGTTGCTGTTAGCGATCATGATGTGGATGGTAGTCAATCTGGAAACGGATCAGGTCGCTCCTGTCGATTCCAATCAACCCGTGTTTATAAATGAAGTCAGCTTGCATGTCAGGTATGACGAAGAGCGTTATGAAGTGGTCAAGCAGCCTACATCAGTGAAGATCGCCGTAGAGAGCAACAATCCGTTTTACAATCACAATTTTATTTCACCCGACTCCTACGAGCTCTATGTCGATTTGAACGGGCAGGGACCAGGGACTCACCGTGTTCCTGTCCGCTATAAAGGTTTTCCGGATGGGGCAAAAGTAGTAGTCACACCAGATTACGTCGATGTTACGCTGGAAGAGAAGCAGACGGTGGAGAAGGATGTCACCGTGGAGCTGCTCGGCAAAGTCGCGGATGGCTATACGGCGGGAGAACCGATCGTGAAGCCGTTTAAAGTACATGTCAGGGTTCCGGCCAGCCAGGTAAACAATATCGGCGGTGTACGGGCTTCCGTCAACCTTGACGGTGCGACGGAGGGGATCAAGACGACCGTGCCGTTAAAGGTGTTGGACAAGTCAGGGAATGCCATGCAGAAGGTCCAGATCAACCCGCTGACGGCAGAAGTGACAATCCCGGTGACAAGCCCATTTGTCACCGTTCCCATCAAAATGAACTTGACGAACGACTTGCCTGATGGCTATAGTTTGGCTAGTGTGGAACAGAATGCGGAGGAGGCGACCGTATACGGACCGAAGGAAGTAATCGACGCCATAAAGGCAAGCACGTATCCAGGTCCGGAGATTGATCTGAGCAAGATTAATTCGGATCGACTGTTGCAGTTAAAAATGCCACTGATGGATAAAGTAGTAAAGGTAGAGCCGGAATATCTCGAGATTTCATTGAAAGTGGCTCCGTCAAAGACGAAACGGATAGAAAAGGTTCCCCTGCGCGTAACCGGACTGCCTGAAGGAAAACTGGCCCAGGTGCTGACGCCGGATGGACAAGAAATATCGACGATTGATTTCGACGTGGTCGGTGCAGAGCAAAATCTGCAGTCCCTGACCAAAGACGATGTTCAGGTCGTGGCGGATGTGAGCAACTTGCCCGATGGCGTACATGAGATTACGGTTGTTTATAATTTGCCGGGTTATTTGAAACCCGCGACAACTGCCCTGAAGCAAGTTACGATCAAAATCACGGACAAGAATGGCTAATCGTTACTGATTGTAAAAGGAAAGAAAAGAGGGACATGGATGGGGAAGTATTTCGGAACAGATGGTGTTCGCGGTGTGGCAAACGCACAACTAACACCCGAGCTAGCATTTAAAGTAGGAAGAATCGGCGGCTACGTTCTAACCAGAAACAAGCTCGAAGGCAAACCGAAAGTAGTCATTGGCAGAGATACACGCATTTCCGGCCACATGCTGGAGAGTTCACTGATCGCAGGTCTGCTCTCCGTGGGTGCCGAAGTCGTACGGCTGGGTGTGATCCCGACATCAGGCGTCGCCTATCTGACACGGGCTCTGGGTGCAGATGCAGGTGTCATGATATCTGCTTCACACAATCCTTTTCCGGATAACGGGATTAAATTCTTTGGCAGTAACGGGTTTAAGCTGTCTGATGACATTGAAGGCGAGATCGAGCAGTATCTGGATGCCGCAGAAGACACGTTGCCAAGGCCGACAGGGGAGAAGATCGGAACCGTGATCGACTTCCTTGAGGGAGGACAAAAATATCTGTCCCATCTGAAAGGCTCCGTGACGGAGCGGTTCGATGGACTAAAAGTCGTGTTGGATTGCGCCAATGGGGCCGTCTCCTCGCTGGCAGCCCGCCTCTTCGCTGATGTCGAAGCGGAAGTGATTACAATCGGGGCAAACCCGAACGGGGTCAATATCAACGAGCAGTGCGGTTCGACGCATCCTGCCAAATTGCAGGAAGAAGTGGTGAAGCAAAAGGCAGACCTGGGGCTCTCCTTCGACGGTGATGCTGACCGCTGCATCGCCGTAGATGAAACGGGCGAAATCGTCGACGGCGATTACATCATGGCGATTTGTGCCCGCGCGTTAAAGGCCAAAGGCAAGCTCAACAACAACACGATCGTCACGACGGTCATGGCCAATCTCGGCTTTTTCAAAGCGATGGAAGAGGCTATGATCAACACGACCAAGACGGCCGTGGGCGACCGCTATGTAGTCGAAGAGATGCTTCGCGGCGGCTACAATCTCGGCGGCGAGCAGTCCGGGCATATCGTCTTCCTCGATTACAACACGACAGGAGACGGGTTGTTGACTGGCCTGCAACTGCTCAACATTATCAAGGAATCGGGCAAGCCTCTGTCTGTATTGAAGCAGGCGATGACCAAGTTCCCGCAGGTCCTGGTCAATGTGCCGGTTGTCGACAAATCAAAGCTGGATGGCAATGAAGCGATCGAGCAGAAGATTAAAGAAGTGGAAGCGGAGCTGGCTGGCAATGGCCGGGTGCTCGTACGCCCGTCCGGTACGGAACCGATCGTGCGGGTAATGGCGGAAGGACCTGATGCGGATGAACTCGCGCAATTGGTCGAGCGGATTGTCGAGGTTGTAAAACAGGAACTGGCATAAACGGGTAAAAGGAGTAGCACGATGCTGCTCCTTTTTGCATACACTTTTGCGATAGGAAGTTCTTGGCTAAAACTTCTTATTGTTAGCAGGTGGAAGCTGTGGTAAAGTATGAACTGTATTTGCAATACTTGGCTTGCACGAAGGAGGCGATCGTGCCGAGAAAATGAATTGGCAGTAACTCTCTTTGGTAAAACAAAGCGCCAGCACTGTAGCTGCCCGACATGGAGTACAGTGGACGAGGTGGAGGTTTATCGAAAGTTTCGGCGGGTACCTCCCGGTAGATGTATCACTATCGTGAATATAGGGACAAAACAGCGGGGCAACCCGCTGCACAAACACCTATTGCTGATACATAGGCATATCATACACAATACGTGAGATGACGGGGCCACACCCCGTTTCAGTAAAGTTGGGCTGTGTCCCCGTCCATGGAGAGGGGATTCTTTAAACATGTGCGGAATAGTTGGATATATTGGTGAAAAAAATGCGCAGGAGATCATTGTGAATGGTCTGCGCAAGCTGGAATATCGCGGGTATGATTCAGCGGGTGTCGCTGTATTGTCAGAGAAAGGATTGTCTTTTGACAAGGCAAAGGGACGGTTGGCTGTATTGGAAGAGCGCTTGGCCAGTCAACCCCTGCAAGGGAATGCCGGAATCGGCCACACCCGCTGGGCAACGCACGGGAAGCCGTCCGATGAGAATTCTCATCCGCATACGGACGCAAAGGCGACGTTTGCCGTGGTTCACAACGGGATCATTGAAAACTTCATGCCGCTGAAGGAAGAGCTGCTGGCGAAAGGCTATACGTTTACTTCAGAGACAGACACGGAGGTTATCGCGCATCTGTTGGCCGACATGTACGACGGCGACCTGGTCGGTACTGTACGCAGGGCCGTAAAGCGGATGAAAGGCGCTTATGCGCTGGGCATCATGTCTGAGCTGGAACCGGATAAGCTGATCGCTGTACGTCTTGCCAGCCCGCTGGTGGTCGGTGTCGGAGAAGGAGAGAACTTCATCGGCTCGGATATCCCGGCGATTCTGGAGCATACGCGTAACGTCTACATCCTCAACGAAGGGGAGCTGGCAGTGCTTACCCGGGACGGTGTAGAGCTGATGAATGCAGAGACGGGCGAGCCGATCAAGCGTGAACTGTTCCATGTGGAATGGGATCTCGTGCAGGCGGAAAAAGGCGGCTATGACTCGTTTATGCTCAAAGAAATCAACGAGCAGCCGCAAGCCGTCAGAGAGACGATGGGGCCGCGCATTGATATCGTCAAGAAGCGCGTGATCCTGCCGGAGCTCGTGATGAGTGACGCCGAGCTGGCGGAATACGACCGCATTTACATCGTGGCGTGCGGTACGTCGATGCACGCCGGATTGGTCGGCAAAGATGTCATCGAGAAGTTAACCCGTGTACCGGTAGAGGTGGCGGTAGCTTCCGAGTTCCGCTATCGCGATCCGATCTATACGGACAAGACGTTGATGATTGTCATCAGCCAATCGGGCGAGACTGCCGATACCTTGGCAGCCCTGCGTGAAGCGAAAAAGCACGGCGTCAAAGTATTGGCGATTACCAACGTAGTCGGCAGCTCTGTTGCACGGGAAGCCGCGGAAGTAATCTTTACCTGGGCCGGTCCGGAAATTGCCGTAGCGTCGACGAAAGCCTATACGTGCCAGGTAATTGCGCTGTATCTGTTCGCCCTGTATTTTGCCCAAGTCAAAGGCACCCAAACAGATGCGCAAATCGCCGAGGTCATCGATCACCTGGTCGAGCTCCCGGGCAAAATCAGCGAAATTCTCGCCAATACGGACAGCATTCGCGAATTTGCTTACGGCATCAAAGACGTGGCCAGCCTGTTCTTCATCGGCCGCAGCCTTGATTATGCCGTATCGCTGGAGGGCTCGCTCAAGCTGAAGGAGATTTCCTACATTCACTCTGAAGCGTATGCCGCCGGTGAGCTGAAGCACGGCACACTCGCGCTGATTGAGGACAGAGTGCCGGTGATCGCGCTTGCTACTCAGCCTGATATTTATGAAAAGATGATCAGCAACATTGTTGAGGTAACAGCGCGTGGTGCGTATGTGCTCGGAGTAGCGCTTGAAGGGGACAATGAACTGACCAAAACCGTGAATCAAGTGATTCATATTCCAGCGACGATTCCGTTTTTAACGCCTGTATTATCTGTCATCTCGTTGCAATTGCTTGCTTATTACGCTTCTGTAGCCAGAGGGTTGGATGTCGATAAGCCGCGGAATCTGGCGAAGAGTGTTACGGTGGAGTAGGGGATTGGGGGATGCTGGAGCCAATGTCCAGTAAATCCCCGATCCTTTTTTATTTCAAGCAGGGAACGGGAGAGGAATGGTCGAATATAAAATGCAGGGAAATTCAGGAGTGGCGTGGCTTTCGGGGGAATACAGGGTTAAGGGATATCGGGAAAAGGGAATACAACCTCCCATAATCCCTCAGTGTTCCCTCTGCTTTTTTGGACAAACATTTTTACAACAAATTTGCTTGTTTTTTCACCTAATCCTCTATCATATCCCCCTGTTTCTTCCTGCCTTTTCGGACAAATTTTTTTACATCAGGCTTTTTCTCATCTTGTCCTCAAATTGCCCATAAACCCAGGCGTGGCAAGGGAACATTGCGTGAGTAGCTGCGGACGCCGCGCGCTATGGGCAGCGCCCAACAACCGTATCCTCACAGTCATAATCTTCAGGATTTGCTGACCGCAGTAAAGCAGCCGTTTCTTGGTCGATAAGAATTTATAAAAATTCTTATCGACATAAGTGCAACTAAGGCTACGCCGAAAGGCTTGGCGTAGCCAAGTTTTCTAATGTCGCATAACATGATGACAAGTATTCATACCAAAAGTCTTAACTGGTCATAAGGCCGCACGCTGTGCACGCCCTTACACCAGCGCCGAACCGCCATCCACGATAATGACTTGCCCGGTGGAATATTTTTCACGCATCAAATAGAGAAACGCCTCAGCCGCGTCCTCGGGTTCACCTACGCGACCGACCAGGAGGGATTTCCCGACAGTATCATACATCGCGTTACGTTCTTCCTCAGGAATGCCGTTGTACATTTCTGTGCGCATGAGCCCAAAAGAAACAGCGTTGACACGAAGCGGACGAAGCTCGACGGCCAACGCCCGAGTCAGTGCCTCAACCGCGCCGCATATGCTGGCTGGAACCGTCAAACCTGTCGGCGGTCGAATTCCGGCAACGCCGGATACCAAAGTGATGGAGCCGCCCGGCCTGATGTTTGGGCTCCCGTATTTGGCCGCCATCAACGCACCCCAGTATCGCAGGTCGTACAATCGGCGTGCTGCATCGATGTCCACCTTGCCAAGGCTTTCGAATTGCAGTGGCTCGCCTGCCGAAAATACCAGGTGATCGAATTCGCCAATATGCTTGAAAAATGCACGAACCTGTACCTCGCTCGATAGATCAACTACATGCCCTTCCGTTCCTTGCGGCAGACGTGAGACAGCATGGTCAACCCGCGCTTTGCGGCTGGATACAACCACGACGGATGCCCCTTCCTTCGCGGCGGCCTCCGCTGCCGCAAATCCGACGCCGGACGTTCCGCCAAGGAGAAGTATGCGTTTGCCTCGCAATGTACTGCTGTGATTACTTCGTTCACTTTTTTCCATAAAAAAATTTCCTCCCTTTTCGTTTGTTTGCTGATGGATTTGCTAAATAACGGTTACATGCCGGCTCCACCTTCACCACAAGCGGTAAGTCGATTATAATCAGTTTTATAAATACCCAAACAGCTCTGTATTTGTAATGCTATTCTGAATGCTAGTCGTACGGATACTGGTATAAATTCTATCATGATACGGAGATGTCTGATCCTTATGAATAACGAGAGAAGACGTAAAGAGCTGGCTAATTTTCTCCGGACTCGTCGCTCGCGTTTATCGCCGCGTGAGGCGGGATTGCCGGTTGATACTTCGCGTCGGCGTACGCCCGGCTTGAGACGAGAAGAAGTAGCCAGTCTATCAGGTATTTCTTTGCCGTGGTATACTGCACTGGAGCAAGGGCGGGATATTCAAGTGTCGGAACAAGTGCTGGAAAGCTTGGCGCGAACGCTCCGGCTCAGCCATGACGAACGCAATCATCTTCACGTATTGGCCAACCATGCTGTACTTCCAAAAACGACCGGGGACGAATCCATTTCTCCAGCCCTCCGACAGATTCTCGACAGAATGGGAACATACCCTGCATATATCATCGACAGGCGCTGGAATGTCGCCGCCTGGAACAAAATGACAAGTACGCTTTGCGGGGACTTGAACCAGGTCGCAGAGATCGAAAGAAACGTACTTTGGCGGGTGTTCATGATGAAGGATAACGGAGCCCGCATAGTGAACTGGGAAAATGTCGCCCCCATACTGTTGGCCCATTTTCGCAGCCAGTATGTTTTGCATATGAACGATTCGTGGTTGCAGGAATTCGTTTGTAAGTTGCATGACAAGAGCGAGGAGTTCAGGGCGTGGTGGGAACGGCATGACGTTTCCGGGAGTTCGGAAGGGAAACAGGTGATCCATCACCCTAAAGCGGGTTTATTGACTTTCCGTTACAATACGTTTACGGTCCCGGACCGAGGAGACTTTGTGATGAGGGTGTTTACGCCAGTCGAAAATACGGGAACGGAGGAAAAGCTGGAGCTATTATTGCACGAGTCTTGTTCGTCGTAACGACTGCATCGGGCAGATATGTACTCGCACAGGTGAATTGCAGTTACAAAGAAAGTAACAACACGGCAAGGATGGCCTAAACTTGCTATTACTGACAGCCAAGCGGAATCGTATGACAAGTAACGGAAAAGGTGTTGAACAAAATAAACGCAAAAAGCTCACGTTCTCTTTCGGGAGAAGTGAGCTTTTCAGCTTCTATGAGGCGGCTGGAGCGCTTTTAATGACAGTACTTTGGGACAAACAGCATTTTTCTGTTACTCCCATTTGAATGTCAGGCTGGCGATCAGGAAGGCGACAAGCATCCAGCCGCCGAGCAATGCAGCTTCATGCCATAAGTCGGCAAACGACGCTCCGACATTCATGATTTGACGCAGTGCTGTAGACAAATGCGCAATCGGCAGCATATTGACGATGGGCTGCAGCCAGTTAGGCATTTCTTTGATCGGAAACAAGATACCACCTAGAAAAAGCAGTGGAAAGGAAATGAACCCGGCAATCGGGCCAGCGCTTTCCGGCGTTTTGGCGAGCGCGGCGATGATAAAACCGATCGACATGAACGTCAGTGTTCCAAGTACGACGAACATCAGCAGAAGCATCCATGAACCGTTCACCTGCGTTCCGAAAATGATGCTGCCAATGAGCAGCACGATGATCGCTTGTGCTCCGTTTAACAGCAGTCGCGCCGTGATTTGCGCGGCAATGAAGCTCCCCGGATGGAGCGGCGTACTCTGCAGTCGGCGAAGGACCCCACGCTCGCGCCACGAGGCGATTTGGCCGGCGACGCCGTTCAGATTGTTATTCATGATCATCATGGCGACGATGCCCGGTACGAGGAAATCGATGTACTTCAGTTTAATTGCCTGGACGCCTTGGGGTTGAATCGTGATGACGGGTGTGTACCCCACAATCTGCTTGCTAATGCCATCGACGAGCTGGGAGAGGATGGGGAGCCCGACCTGATTGGTCGTTTGGCTCGTCTCATCGTAGTAGACGGTGAGCTTGGCGCCCTCCATTGCCGGGGATTTAGCGTTCACAGCAGCCTCATAGCCTTTGGGAACAGCGACGACTAGCTGCCGCTCGCCATGCTTCAGATCTTTTAGCGAAGCATCGAGATCCGAGCTTTCCGTTACTTTTAATAGGGATAGCTGGTTCATCTTTGAGAGAAGCGCCTTCGATGCAGTCGTCTGGTCTTGGTCGATCACACTGACGGAGAGTGATGTGTTGCCCCCATTTCCGAAGAATGAACCGAGCATCACCATGAAAAAGATCGGAAACACGAGCGTCCAAAGCAGTACTCCCCGATTTCGCCCAAAAAGTCGCAGCTGGGCTAACGTTAATTGAAGATACGCCTTCATTCTTCCCTCAGGCTCCTTCCCGTCATGTGGATGAACACGTCCTCAAGTGTCGCTGTACGGGTTTGCAGATCGGCTATCCGGATGTTCTGCTCAGCGGTTTGTTGTATGAATGCGGTCAGCGCATTTTGCAAATGATCGGTGTACAACACGAACGTGTCCTTGCGCTGGTCCACTTGCTTCACATCAGGCAACGACTGGACAAGCGTCAGCACTTCTTGCGTTCGGACCTTATCTTCACGATCCTTCTCCGGCAAGCGAAACTCGATGGCACTGTCTGAATGCAGGCTGCGAACGAGCTGTTCCGGTGTATCCAGCGCAACGATTTGACCTTTATCCATGAGACAGATGCGGTCACAAAGCACATGTGCCTCTTCCATGTAGTGAGTAGAGAGCACCACAGTCTTGCCGCGCTCTTTTAGGCGCAGCACGATATCCCACAACGTCCGCCGGGCTTGCGGATCGAGTCCGGTAGTCGGCTCGTCGAGGAAAACAACCTGTGGATCATTCACGAGCGCCAGCGCTATGGCGAGTCGCTGCTTCTGGCCGCCAGACAAGCTTTTTACGCGTTCATTCATTTTTTCGCGCAAGATCATGTCGTCTAAAAGCGGCTCGATCGGCACTGCCCTTGGGTAAAAGCTCGCGTACAAACGGATGATTTCATGGACGTGCAGCAGGTCGAACAATGACGTCGACTGAAGCTGAACGCCGATGATTTCTTTGACCTTTTTCAAATCTTTTCGCGTATCGAAGCCTGCGACAAGTGCCTTCCCCTCATCTGGTCGCCGTAGGCCTTCGATCATTTCCATCGTTGTCGTTTTGCCTGCGCCGTTCGGTCCAAGCAGTCCGAACACTTCCCCTTTACGCACTGTGAAACGGATTCCATTTACTGCGGTGAATTTTCCGTACCGTTTGACGAGTCCGTCTACTTCGATGATGGCGTTGGTCAAGGCTGATCCCCCCTTTTGACGTGTCTGCAAGTGAAATCTGGTGCCTTCGTTTGGTATTTGTACGCAGCGATATTCTTCCTATTCATACGGTGTGTTTCCGTTGTACAATTCCATCTATTTTGATTCTTTCCTCTGGAGTACATCACAAAAACGGACAGATCATCTATTGGTAGTTTTTTCTCTTTCTATTATCCATATTATCATAAAAAGTGAGGCTACCGAGCTTGGAACACGTATCAGTACGATATACATGGCCATTAAGTAAGAAGAATATTTAGCGAGTTACATGCTGAAGTAGCTCTTTAGAATGGCCTATTGATAAACTACCATAGATTGTTTTAAATTCCATAAAAACCAATTTCAGAATGAAAATATTTACAATATAGAACATATGTTCTAAAATGAGATGTGTCCATATTTTTTAACCAAAGTAAGGAGGGACCAGCAGATGGAGACCAATGACTCCCTTTGGCAAGTCCCGAAGCCTAGGAAATCGGTTGTAAAATGGCTGCTTGATTCGGATCCTGCGATTCGTTGGCAGGTCATGCGTGACATTGATGAAGAGCCCGATAAGATCGTTGCCGCGCAGCGGTCGCTGGTGGCTACGGAAGGTTGGGGTGCCCGACTCCTCGGGCTACGGGGGGACGAGGGGCATTGAGGTGGTAACGCTGACGCTCGAAACTGGCTGTGTACCACGGCTGCGGTGACCGAAGCCCGCATCCGTGCCCGGGAATTTCTATTGGAGCGTGGCATGTTCCGGTCCCTTCCCTGTCATCCGGCGAGGTGATTGATCGGAAATGGATGCGTTTCTCGTTTCCGACCACCTGGCACAAATAGTCTTCGCAGAAGGGTACGCCAACGGGAAAGGAGTTTATAATGATACTTGATTACAACGAAAGCATAAAACAACACACTGCTTATGGTAAAAATTCACTCCCGAAAAGCGATCGACGTTTATTTTTTGAAAAAAGAGGATTTTGTCCTTTTTGCATGGCAGACGTACCGATTGTTCGCGATAGAGGGGTTCTTGATTTAGAAACGTTAAAGGGAGCGGGATGGCACAAACATGAAACGATTTGGGAATGCAGTTTTTGTGGATGGTGGGAACACTCTTTTCACAGTTATATCGATGGTGAAGTAGTATGGGACATGAAGGATTGGGATCTAACCGTTACCAGTGGGGTTCTAAGGAAATTTGCAATAGACTCTAAACAAGTTCCTGTGGATGTTCTAAGCATGTATATTTTAAAAAATCCCGACAAAATATACGAAATCCACCACAAAAAAATGGAAGAGCTTGTTGGTTCCGTTTTTAAAGAACACTACAACTGTGAAGTACACTATGTGGGGAAATCGAATGATGGCGGAAAAGATTTAATTCTCATTGAATCGGACAAACCAATAATCGTCCAAGTGAAACGGCGAACAGTCAAAAGTAAGACAGAGCCTGTTTCCAGCATACGAGAGCTAATAGGTGCTACGCTGCTGGCAGATAGCAAGCATTGTATTTTCGTAACGACAGCCGATCATTTTTCTCCTCAGGCCAATGAAGCAAGAAAACAGGCTTTAACGAAAAGCATAGTCGATCGTTTTGAATTATATGATATGGATAAATTTATGGGTGTACTAAATTTATACAAAAAGAATAAGGAGAAACCGTGGGAAAAGCTGGTGGAGATTTTATAGATTATAAATGCCCGTTTTTATTGATTGGACGGGTTGTCCAGAAGGCAAGGCACGAAGATCGGCAGAAAGAGTCAGAAAAATACGGAAAATCTTCTTGACAATACAACAAACCGCCGATAGAGTAAAAGTATCAATTTTCGATCGATCGATCGATTGAGATGATGCGATTTACTTGAGCATGCCCGGATTGTGCACGGGATGCAGCTGTTTCATTGCAGAAAGGAGCGTTCGTTTTGACGAAAGAAAAAATTTATCAGGCGGCCTTGCGCTTATTTGCCAGGAAAGGCTTTGAAGCCACCAGTATTCGCGATATTGCTGTGGAAGCGGAGGTTACGTCGTCCACGCTGTACCATTACATGAAGACAAAAGAGGATTTGCTCATCTCCATCATGCGGGAAGGAATGCGGTTTCTCATCGGCAATGCCAACGCAATGCTCGCCGAGCTTGACGAGCCTGTCCAGCAATTGGCTGCGCTCGTCCAGATGCACGTCACCGGGCACGCTCTGGAAAAGCTGACGACGCTGGTGATCGACAATGAGTTTCGCGCCTTGACGGGTGAAGCGCGGACAGAAGTGGAGGCGCTGCGGAATGAGTACGAATCACTGTGGAAAACCGTCCTGGACAAAGGGATCGCTCATGGCGTTTTTTCCGTCGAAAGCTCCAAGCTGGCTGTTTTTGCCTTGCTGCAAATGTGCACTGGCGTCGCGCATTGGTATTCGCCAGATGGCCCGCATACGCTGCAGGAAATCAGGAATGTCTTTGCCAACATGGCGCTTGCGCTCGTTCAAGCCAACCACAATGGTCGTCAGCTTTCCTTAGCTGATGTAAAAATACCGGATCAATCACGCTTTTTTAACAAATCGTGGCTGGAGGAGGAACAATGATTATCGATGCCAGGGTTCGACTTCCACAAGATCTGCGGGCCGGGAAGAACGAGCCGGTCCGCAATGAGTACGTTGCCCAGTACGATGCCGTGTTAAACGTCACCGAGTCGATTGCCAAGACATTGGCCGATCTGCTTCAGGACATGGAGGAGGCGGGCATCGATCATGCGATTGTCCATGCCGAGTACGAGTACGGCGACGTGGCGGACGCAGATAATGAGGCGGTGGCCAGGCTCGTCAGTGAACATCCCGAGCGCTTTTCCGGGTTCGGCACTGTCTCCATGGAGCATTTCCGTGTGATGCGGGCCGTCTCTCAAGTACAGCGAATCGCCGAACTGGGCCTGTCGGGGGTGAATATCCAGCCGGCCTTTTTCGGAATGCCGCTGGACGACCGCAGATTATACCCTGTTTACGCCAAGGCTGCGGAGCTTGGTCTGGTCGTTGCCCTGCACACCGGGATCAATTATTCAACGGTCCACCCGATCAAGAATGAACATCCGCTGCTGCTCGATCAGGTCGCATGCGATTTCCCCGAGCTGACGATAATCGCCTGTCACAGCGCGTGGCCATGGATTCCGGAAATGGTCGCGGTTGCCCGCAAGCATCCCCGTATTTTGATGGATTTTGGCGGGCTCTCGCCCAAGTACGTGGGAGTGCCAGGCACCGGGTGGGAAATGCTGTACAGGACGATGAACAATGTCTTGCAAAATCAGGTGCTGTTCGCGACGGATTGGCCCGTTTTTCCCATCAATCGCGCTTTGCGCGAGTGGAGAGCGATGGAGCTGAAGTCAGAAGTGCTTGCCAAGCTACTGGGCGGCAACTGCAAACAGTTATTGGCCGGCAAAAACAAAATCGGTGGTGAGATGAAATGAACCAAGCTGAACAGGTTGTGGAAACAAAGCTGGATGGGCAAATTGGCTGGATCTGCCTCAACCGCCCCCACCGCTTGAATGCAGTCATCCCGCAGTTGGTAGAGGAGCTGTACGCGGCGTTTGAGCATTTTGAGCGGGCAGGGGCGAGGGCGGTGATCCTCAGCGGGCGGGGCAGAGCGTTTTGTGCTGGCCATGATCTGCAGAGCGATACAGGGACGACGGATGAGCTGAAGCTGCGTCGTGAGCTGCAGAAGATTCAGGATGTAACGAGAATGATCCAGCGCGTTCCGTATCCGGTGATCGCGGCAGTCAATGGCTATGCTCTAGGGGCAGGCTGCGAGTTTGCCCTCGTCTGTGATCTGATCATTGCGGCTGCGGATGCCCGGTTCGGCTTTCCGGAAGTCGGTGTAGGGCTGTCGGTAACCGGGGGAATTTCGCATCTCCTGCCCGTGACCCTGGGGCTTGTGCGGGCAAAGGAACTGCTATTTTTCGGCGACATGTTCACTGCTGAACAGGCACAGAGCATGGGATTGATCAACCGGGTTGTCGCGCTTGACGAGCTGGCGCAAACAGCGGAGGATGCCGCCCGACGCCTGGCTCAGCTGCCGCCGCTGGCGCTGGCGAGGGCCAAATATGCGCTGAATCGCGGGATTCAGTCTGATATGGAGGCGGCGTTGCAGCTTGAGGTTGAGCACGCAGTCGCTGCGATCCAGTCCAAAGAGTACAGCCATACGTCGGGAAATTTCCGAAAAAAATGATAAAAACCACTGGAAAGAGGGGTTCACATGCTCGATGAGATTCAGGAAATCAAATCGTTGACTACCTGGGCAGCAAAGCGCTGGGGGGATAAAGCAGCGCTGATTTTTGATCAGTGGGGAACCGTACTCACCTATCGGGAGGTTGATGCCCACTCAGATGCGATTGCCAGGACGCTGCAGGCACTGGGCGTCGGCGCTGCCGATCGCGTAGCGGTGATGCTGCGGAATCAACCGGAATTTCCCTTGACCTGGCTGGCGCTGGCGAAGCTCGGGGCGACGATGGTGCCGGTCAACGTGAATTACAAAGCGTTTGACGCCCAGTATATTTTGGCTCATTCCGAGGCAAAGGTGATTGTCACGGCAAGCGAGTTCGTGCCGCTTCTGGAAACGCTGAAGCCGTCTGTACCTTCGCTGCAAACGATTCTTCCTGTCGATTGTTCGGAAAATTCCGTAATCTCGACCCCGAATGGACAGGAGTCTTCCGCCACATTGACTAGTGCCGTTTACGCCGAGACCTTGCTGAACATTCAGTATACGTCAGGTACGACCGGATTTCCGAAAGGCTGCATGCTTACCCATGAATACTGGCTGTCGATCGCCAAAAAAAAATCTGGAGTACCATCCCAAGCTGACAGAGCAGGATGTCATGCTGACGGCGCAGCCCTTTTACTATATGGATCCGCAGTGGAATGTCATCACTGCGATGGCAGCAGGGGCGACACTGGTCGTTCTCGACCGCTTCAGCCCGTCTGTGTTTTGGGAGCGGGTGCGCCACTATGGGGTCACGTTTTTCTACTGCCTGGGGATTATGCCGACGCTTTTGGTCAAGACCCCGCCGTCGCCGTCAGATCGGGACAACAAGCTGCGCACCGTCTTCTGCTCGGCGATCCCGCCGCATTTGCATCGCGAGCTGGAAGAACGCTGGGGGGCGCCGTGGTACGAAGTCTTCGGCATGACGGAGACAGGGGGCGATATATCGGTCAAACCGGAAGATCACGATCGGCTGCTCGGCACGGGATGCATCGGCAAGCCTGACAAAACGCGGCAGGTGCGGATTGTCGGGGAAGACGACCAACCCGTCGGCAGAAACGCAGTGGGTGAACTGCTTCTACGTGGGCTGGGCATGATGGACGGGTACTTCAAAGATCCCGCCGCGACGACTGAAGCGTTCCGCGGGGGCTGGTTTCACACGGGCGATCTCGTGCGGATGGATGAAAACGGATACATTTACTACGTCGGCAGAAAGAAAGAGATGATCCGCAGAAGCGGGGAAAACATATCGGCTACTGAGGTAGAGGAAGTCATCAAGCTGCACCCTGCTGTGCAGTACGTCGCTTGCCTCCCTGTCCAGGATGATCTGCGGGGAGAAGAAGTGAAAGCGTATGTCGTACTGAAAGAGGGTCAGTCTGCTGACGCGGTTACCCCGCAGGTGCTGATTGAATTTTGCAGCGAGAGGCTTGCCCCGTTTAAGCTGCCGCGCTACTGGGAGTATCGGGATGAGTTGCCGCGCACCCCTTCGGAACGGGTGGCCAAGCATCTGCTCAGCAAGGAAAAGGCAGATCTGCGCCTGGACTCCTACGATCGGATCGAGGACACGTGGAGACGGGAGCCGCAGTGCACGTAGGGCTGTGTGAAATTACGGACTCAAAGTGAAGGAAATACATGGGCAAAAGGAGCGGGTAGGATGAGCGCGTGGGTTCAAACGTTGAAGGAACTGTCGGAAGCATCAGGTGTCCCAGGGCAGGAGCAGGAAGTGCGGGAGTTGATGCGCAGCTATTTGCAACCGTTTACAGACGAAGTGCGTACGGACAACCTCGGCAGCATCGTCGGCCGAAAAACGGGAAAAGCCGGCGGTCCCAAAATCATGCTGATGGGCCACATGGACGAGGTCGGGTTTATGGTCACCCGCGTGACCAAGAAGGGGTTCATCGTCTTCCAGACGCTCGGAGGCTGGTTGCCGCATGTGCTCCTGGCACAGCGGGTGATGATTCAGACACGCAAAGGGAGCATCATCGGCGTCATCGGCTCCAAGCCGCCGCATGTGTCATCGCAAAGCGATCGGGCCAAAGTGACGGAAATCACCGATATGTATATCGACATTGGCGCCGACAACGAGGAGCATGCCAAAGAACTGGGCGTTCGACCGGGGGACGCGATTGTGCCGATCTGCCCGTTTACCGTGATGGCCAATGAGCGCATGTACATGGGCAAAGCATTTGACAACCGCGGTGGCTGTCTGACGGCAGTTGAGCTGCTCCGACGTCTGCACGGCGCCGATCACCCCAACATCGTCTTCGCCGGCGCTACCGTACAGGAGGAAGTGGGGCTTCGCGGTGCCCGAACGAGTGCAACAATGATCGAGCCGGATATCTTCATCGCCCTGGAGACGGGTATGGCGCTGGATACGCCGGGGCTTGACGACTCGCCGCACTTGCCGGAGATCAAATGCGGCGGCGGTCCGGCAATCGCCTTGTACGACCATTCGCTCGTGCCCAATCCGAAGCTGCGCGACCTGTTGTTTGATACTGCTGAAGAAGCGGGGATTCCGTGTCAGTACGGCGCTGCCCCAGGCACGTCGACCGATGGCGGCGCCGCGCATCTGGTCGCGAGCGGCATTCCGTCCATTACGATTGCCATTCCGGCGCGTTACATCCACAGCCACGCGGCGATCCTGCACCATGACGATGTGGAGTATACAGTGAATTTGCTCGCGGCCGTCGTGAAGAAGCTCGATCAGAAAATGGTCGATTGGATCAAGTCGTAAGAAGCGATTGGAAAGCAGGACGCTGATGAATAAACCGCTAGAACTGCAGCGGGAATTCGCGGATGGCGTATCGGTACTTGCCGGAGGCGCTCGGTTGGATCTCATCAACGTAGTTGACGTTGATTTTCGCCTTATCTCCGATCACGTTGCGTATCTCCTGCACGAACAGCGCTTCTTCGGCGGGCTTGTACTTCTCGGGATGTTTGACCAGCAGCATGGAGAGTGAGTCGGGCGTATGCTGAATCAGTTGAAACCTGAGGAAGCTCTCCAGATTTCGCGCGATGTGGTTAAAAAAATGCCCGTGCACATAGCGTTTGCTTTCCGTGACAAACATATCGTCCTCACGCCCTTCGATCGATTCCAGCACAGGAGCCGCGTTTCCGCAGGGGCAGGCCTCATAGGAGAGAGAGGCGACATCCCCGAGCTGGTAGCGCAAGCGGGGCATGGAATAGTTATTCAAATCAGTCACGACGACGAGGCCGGGTTTTCCAGGCGAGAGCCGTTTTTTAGTTTCGAAATCGAGTATTTCTACATAGCAGTTGAGGGTAAAGATGTGCATCCGGCCATGTCTGCACTGATACGAGATAATCCCCGCGTCACGCGCCCCGTACTCGTTTACGACCGTCGTTTGAAACGCTTGCTCGATCAGTTCTTTTTGATTCGGGTGAAGACATTCGGCAGTGGAAATCACGGCCTTTAACGGAGGATCCAGGCTCAGCTTGCGGGCGAGCAGCAGCTCGGCGAACAGCGTTAATGATGAGGCATAGCCATAAAGATAGACCGGGCGAAACGCTCTGATTGATTTCAGATACAATTCGAGCTGTGCCGGGTTTAAATCGTATGCGGGAATCATCATGCGGTTTTTCAGATAGCGTTCCTTCAAGTGGTAGAGGCGGGACTTGTATTGATTCAGCTCAATCGGCGAGCCCCAGATCATGATCGATGGGTCCCCGATCCGGATACCGTACCAGGAGAGGCCTGTCCAGCGAGCAGCTTCATAGTACTCAACCGTTAGCCGATCCATATAAAACCGGGTCGGTTCACCGGTGGAGCCGCCCGTTCGGTTTAAAATAAGCGTGGTTTCATCGATGCCAGTCGGCAGATAATCGGCAAAGTGTTGATTGAAATGCTGTTTTGTCAGACACGGAAGCTGTTCCAGGAGTGTTGTTGCCTCGGTCTCCTGCAGGAAAAGCTCTTTGTAGCTCGCGTACGCAGGGACGTGGGTGACAGCGTGTTTGAGCAGTGCGGCGACTTTCTGTTTTTGTCTGGTTTCGATTTCATCCGCGGTCAGCGTCTCATAAGCTTTTAGCTCGTCCATGAACGACCTGATTTTGTTCCCTTTGAACTTTTCCATGAGCGGCCAGTATACTTGCGAAATGAGTGCAGAGGTTATAGACACCATGTATCCCTCACAGTCGTTTTTATACTAGTTATAGTCATTTACTGGAAGGATAAACCAATCATACGATAGAGATTAGGAAGCTGTAGGTTGGCGAGGTGGACTTTATTGCATCGGGGAAGAAAAGACTCGTTTGACACAATCGAGTAGAACTGAATGCAGGTTGAATTAAGCTCCATCTTGCCTTATGATGTTCTTAACACACGATGTAGAAAAGAAAGGAGGCAAAAAGCGATGGAAGCGGTCTTTGTTCCTGCATGTTTGGTAAACACTGTAAAAAAATCCGGAGTTTTGGCTGCTACGGGAGTAGTCTGCCCTTTTTTATTCAGTATTGTGACCAAACATCATAGTAAGACAATGGCCGGCAAGCTTTTCGCCTCTTAACCTGGAACATTCGCAAAGTCGAAGTGACCCGTTATTTCAGGCGCCGGTTTAAGCGGCGCCTTTTTGAATTGTCAAAAAGTTCAATTTCTCTAAAACAATAAAGGATGGAAGTATAAGAAAAACGACGGCTTTCGCCAGTAAATCGGGCGATAGGCTTAGATTTTCAAATATGCTCTAAGTGAAAAAATGAGACAGAAGCGATTAAATTGACGGATGGGTCATGGTACGTCGCTGGCTTTATTCCCGATCGATCCTGGGCGGCGAATTTCAGACAAAAGATTGATTCCGAAAGAAGAACAACGCTTACCTTTTCAAGGTTGAAGGTAAGTGCTGTTCTTTTTCATTTGTCCGCCATCTGACCAGATAAAGGCAAGCGTTCAGGAATGTTTGCGGAAACGGAAATAGGCTGGCAAACTGCCGATATACAGTCTTAGTCGTGTTGTTGATCCATTTTACTCATTTCAGCTAATGTCATATCGTTACAGCGTTTCATAAAGTCAAGAATCACACGAATTTCCTGTTCGCTATATTGGGAAAGAAGGTGAAGCGTCTTCTGTAATATTGAATTGAACAAAGGGGAAATCTGCTCCGTCGCTCCTTCGAGTGGTTTAACCAGTACCCGTCGGCGGTCGTTGGGATCCTTATCTCTGACCACATACCCTGCCTGTTCCAAGCGATCGATGACGTTAGTGACCGCTCCGGTGGTTAAGCCGGTAAGTTCTGCCAACCGTCCGGCGGTGACAGGACCGGCATTGTGGAGAAAATCGAGGCATTTGTGATCAGTGGCGTTTAACCCGAGTTTTTCGGATATTTTTTGATGAAGCATGACTGCTCTTGCACCGTTTAGGCGCACCTCTTGGAGCAATTCCAATTGAGCGGGTGAAAGGTCAGCGGCGAAATGATTACTTGACATGAAAAAACCTCCGAAGTATTATGATTTATATCTTGATTAATTAAGATAATAAATTAAATAAGATGTTGTTTTGATTAAGATTTATTTAGATGACAGTATATCACAGCGAAAAAGGCAGTACCAATACATTCAGTAACGAAAGGAATGGGATTCGTATGGGAAATCCAGAAAAAGACATGCAAGCGATGGGGGATTTATTTGCCAGGTTAAGCCATGCCTGGAACGAGGGAGATGGGTACGCTTACGGTGAATGTTTTACGGATGACGCGGACTATGTAACGTTCATGGGGCAGCACTTGAAGGGTCGAAAACAGATCGCTGAGGTCCATCAATGGTTGTTTAACGGTCCGCTGAAAGGCTCCAGATTGGAATCGAGCGCAATTTCCGATTTGCGCCCGCGCTTTGTCACACCTGAAGTAGCCGTAGTCCATGCGCACGGAGAAGCCAAATTGTCCGAAACCCAGTCGGATTCAGGCGACCGGGACTCAATTAATACGAATGTACTGGTGAAACAAAATGGCACATGGAAAATTACCGCTTTCCATAACTGCCGCATTCAACAGATGCCAGTCGGCAGAGGGTAACGAGAAGGCGTAAGCGGTACACTTTGCTATATTCGCGATCCTCTCTGATCAAAAAAGATGCCCGCTGTCACCATTAGCAGGCATCTTTTGCAATTACTTCACAATACTGTTGACGATATGATCAATCGTCTGTGAATTGGCGGTCGCTCCGAAATACAACCTTGGCACAAACAAGCTGCGTAAGCGACGTTCCGACAGATTTGCAAGCAGGGTTCATATGCCGAGCTTCACTGATTTTGTCGCAATGAACGTGTTAATATACGGATCCAGCAGGCTTTTTCCGCCAAAGGTATCCTCGTAGAATCCGGTAATGACGAAACCGGCATCGATTTGTCCTTTGATTTGATCCTCAAGCCGATGTCCAAATTCAAGCGGTGTGTTGTTCTTTTTGTACTGTTCCAAGCGCTCTTTCGGCAAATCTGTGATGTCAGCGTACGGAATCTTGTGTTTGACCTCCAGTATGCCCTGCTCTTCCTTCTCAAGATCGAACAGAAAAATAAGCGGATTGGTAAAGCCGGAAATAAGCGTCCCTCTGTCCTTCAATACTCTCGATGCCTCCTTCCAGACAGGCAGGACGTTTTCAGCAAATACGTTCGAGACCGGATGCACGATAAAGTCGAACGTTTCGTCATCAAAGCAGGCCAGGTTGGCCATATCCCCTTGGACAGTCGTCAGGACAAGGCCATCCCGCTCTGCGACGTACCGATCCTGTTCCAACTGCTTTTCAGAGTAGTCGAACACTGTGACATTCGCCCCCGCAGCGGCAAGAATGGGTCCTTGCTGTCCCCCTCCCGATGCCAGACAGAGAACGTTCAAGCCTTGCAGGGGCGGGAACCAACTGCGGGGGACAGGGCGGGTCGGCGTGAGTACGATCTCCCATTCCCCCCGTCGGGCTTGTTCGATTAAATCTGATGAGACGGGCTGTGTCCAGATGTTCCCGGACTCGACATTGTTATTCCAGGCCAAGCGGTTGTACTCCAAAATATCCATAGGAACCTCCCTTTCTTATTTGCCGTAGTCCGCAGCCCTACACGCCTGTCGGCAGAATTCGAGCAGTGGAGAACGGAATTGCGGACAGTTTCCGTAAACGCTAACGGGATCACTCATTCCAGCTAAATCATATGGATGTTGCCAGGCGGATTACACGTGAGCGAGAATGTTGACCAGCTTGCCAAACGGGTCGCGGACATAGAAGCGCCGCACACCCCACGGCTCATTAGCCGGCCCGTATTCTATCGGAAACCCGGCTTCCTTCATCCGTTCGAGCACCTCATCGACATGGTCGACTTCGATGGATAGATCCGGTGTGGGTGTGTCGGAGCCTCCCTGTGAAGCGAAACTGATCTGGATGTCCATCTTCTCCTGCGAGCCGTACGTAGCGATCCAGCCGTGATCCATCAATAAGTCAAGGCCAAGTATGTCCTGATAAAAGCGTGTAGCTGCCGAAATATCCTGTGTATGGACATTGGCGACGATTCGTTTGACTGTCATCATAACCCTCCGCTCTTTTCACAAGTGGCGTGTAATCATGTGTTTGCAAAGCCCTGCCAGAAACGCTCGTTTTGGGTTCATTTAACGGGTTTTCTGCCTAGGATGCTACCTACATTCTACACGGATTTTCCATAACCTTCCTGAAGAAACGGAAATCGGTCGGAAAACTTGAGAAGGATATGGAAGGACCTGACTCGAATGAGTACGGACAGCCAAACTCTCAAGGAGGGCAAGCCATGAAAATCGGACTGCTGATTGTTGATATGCAAAATATTTTCTTGCGGGATCAAATGGAAAAACTGGATGTACATGCAGCGTGTGAATACATCAATTACGTCTCAAAGCTGTTGCGTGAGAAAGGTCAAGTGGTCGTCCATATTCAAGACGTGGAAGGTTCGAGTGAAGACACGGATCCGGCAGCACGCAATGTGATCCCGGAAATTACCGTTGACCCGAAGGATATCCGGATCACGAAGGAATACTCGAATGCATTTTGGCAAACCGACCTGGAGCAAGTGCTGCGTGATCAAGGCGTCGGATTCGTCATCGTTGCCGGATTTTCCGCAGAATACTGCGTGACGTTTACGACCAATGGCGCAGTCGAAAGGGGCTTTAAAGCGGTTATTTTGCAAAGAGGGATTGTCAGCGAAAAGGCGGACGCCATTCAATCGATATACCGCGACCGGCATGTCGTATCGTACCAGGCGATTGAATTCATGACGAACCTGCTGGGGTAAGAAACGGTAGCACGACAATACGAAAAAAAAGATGCCTCCCGTGAACATTCTCCTGAAAAAGATGGCGATACGTGTCTCGCAATGCCAATAACCAGGAGGAACGGTTTGGGAGGCATTTTTTCATGTGATGGTTCGTCGAAGTCAGAACAGTTAAGGTGAACATACTGCTGACAGCTTTACACGGCGAGCCAGGCCCCCTTAGCGCAAAATATAACCGCCATCAGGGAACAAGGTGCTTCCTGTCGTGTACGTATTCGTCATCAAGTAAATCGTCGTATGGGCAGCTTCGTCTGCCGTACCGATTCTGCCGACAAGATTGATTTTGGCATACTGCTCGTATGACTGCTCTCTGACTGCTTGCTCGGCGCCTTCCCAATTAAATGCCGTCCGGATCGTGCCGGGTGAAATCACATTGACCCGAATCGGGGCCAGCTCTACGGCCAACGCTTTGCCGAGACTTTCGATCGCGCCGTTGCAGGCAGCGTATGACGCTCCGTCGGCCAAGGGCCGCTGACCGAATGCACCCGACATCAAAACGATCGAACCGGTCGGGTTGATGAAAGGGGCAGCGTACTTCACTGCGTTGTACTGCGGCCAGAACTTTGCATCAAAGCAGCTTCGGGCGATTTCGCCGGGTGACGTAATCGGGCCTCTGACATAAGACGCTCCGGGCGTAAACAGATGATCGAATGTGCCCACTTGCTCGAAAAAGGCTTTCAACTGCTGCTCGTCGCGATTGTCCAATGAATAGATATCGGCAGCATCGGAGCCAAGGAGCTGTTGGGCCTGGCTTAATTTCTCCTGTGATCGGCCGGCAAGGACGACCGTGGCCCCTAGCTCGATCGCCTGTTTGGCAGTTGCCAGGCCGATTCCCGAGCTTCCGCCGATGATTACGACCCGTTGATTTTTTAAAGAAAAAGATGACATAGTGGCAGTCTCCTTTACGAAGAAATAGTGGTGCCTTCATTATTCGATAAAACGGAAAAGCTGCCAAGTACGCACTTTTTTCGTACCCGGTACGAATTTTCGTACTGGTACGGCGAATTTTGCACGCAGGTTGTGAGGAGAATCCCCAAGTATCCGACGCACGTGCAAAAAGAAAGGGGAACAGGTAAGATAAAGGCGAGGTGACTCATGATGGACCTAAAGGAGCCGAGGCTGAGGGGAGTGCTGACAACCCTCGAAATGATTGGGGGCAAATGGAAGCCGCTGATTCTGTTTATTTTGTTGATCGACGGGACGAAACGATTCGGCGAGCTGCGTCGCCTCATCCCCGATGTCTCACAAGGGACGTTGTCGAAGCAGCTGCGAGAGCTGGAAGAAGCCCGCCTCATCGATCGAGTCATCTATCCGGATATACCGCCCAAGGTCGAGTACAGCTTATCCGAGCACGGCAAGACGCTGACTGCCGTGCTCGACAGCATGTGCGGCTGGGGCAGAACGCATCTGCAGTACCTCGATTCGCTGAAAGCGGCCGAAGCGGCGAACGACGAAAGTAAAGCAATAGAAAGCTGAAAATGGCGGAGAGCGGTTCTCCGCCCTTCTAGCAGTTCAGTGGCCGAGAAAGCTTCTGGTTATGAACGCCAATTGATAATCCAGGGTCATGGCGTCGTTGAAGTAGAACCCTTTCGCATCCGCTTCATAGACGCGGTTGTTTTTGACAGCAGGTATGTTTTTGTACGCTGCTGTATTTTGGAAGGAATTGTCGGCCTCGCTGTTTTTGCTGAAAATCACATAGTCTCCGGCATACTGTGGAAGAACCTCGCTTGAGAGTGCATAGTACCCATCCTTCAGCGCCATTTCTTTGACTTTTTCCGGCATGTTGAGCTTCATTTCCTGATACAGGATCTCCGTACCCCTGCCCCAGTTGTCGCCGAATACATAGAGCTGCTTGTCGAAGCTTTCAATGACCGACACAGTGGCGTCCTTCCCGATCTTTGCCTTAATGTCCTCGCCAGCTTTGTGCGCCCGTTGCTTGAAATCGTCAATCCACGCCTGAGCCTGCTTTTCTTTGTTCAACAGTTTTCCGATCTCGAGGAACTGTGTCAAATAGTCGACTTTGCCGTATGTATAGGTGACTGTTGGGGCGATCTGCTTTAATTTATCGAGGTTTTTACTCGTGGACGAGCCGATGATCAGATCGGGCTTCAGTTCAATGATTTTTTCCAAGCTCTCGTCGGAAATTTCTGCGACGTCTTTTAGTTGTGTACCGAAGTGCGGATTCATTTTCGACCAGGAATCGACACCGACGAGATTCACTCCCAGGGCGAGCAGGTCACCGGTATACGCTGTGAGCACGACAACGCGTTTGGGGTCGGCAGGGACGTCGATGGGACCGTTTTCGGACTGGTATTGTATCGTGTCCGGCTTGGATTCCGCTGCGCTGGAGCTGTTGTTTGCTTTTTCGGTTGGTTGGCTGCTGCAAGCGCTCATCAGGACAAGGAAAAACAGCATGAGAGGAAGCAATAATTTTTTCATGGTACTCTCCTTTGGTGAGGTGGGTAGGTTGTTCCGGGATTCCGGGCAAGCGTGACTCGATCAATGAGTTGGTTTGATAGAGAGGCTTTGTAGGAAGGAGCTTCTGGCTGTTTACATATGTTAATCGATATTGATAATGATTATCAGTATCGATTAACATATACTATAAAAGATATCTTTTCCGGCTGTCAACAGCTTTCTTTATTCGGAGGCAGCGTGATTTTTAAGTTCCAGCTTACGGATGTGATATTGCAGGTTTTGCCGTGTCGTGCCGAGAATTTTTGCCGCCTTCGTCACGTTCCAATTGACGCTGTCCAACGTTTGCTGGATCAATCGCTTTTGCGCCGGGTTGATGGCTGATTTGATCGGCCGCGAGCTCTTGGTGTTTTGAAAGAGTGTTTGCTGTGCAGACGTTTGAATAAATTCTTTTAAATACACGGGCAGGTGCTCTGTATCCAAGAGAACATCATCGGTACCGACGTTAATCACAAGATTTTCTATGACATGCGCGAGCTCTCTGATGTTGCCAGGCCAATTGTAATGGAGCAAAATTTGCTGCAGCTCTCACCATTGAAATCCGATTATGTTTTTCTTTTTGCTATTCACGAGGATTAGTTTTGTCCCAATCTTTTGCCATACGATATTGACATATACGAGCAAATGGAAAATGCGGTACATGCGAAAAGTCATTTCTTATGAATGTGAGGAGGATGGAACGATGAGTTTCTTTGGAAAGTTGAAACAAGGGGTCTCTGAGGCAAGCCAAAAAGCAAAAACGACGGTCGAGGTAAATCGGTTGAAACTGCAGGTTCAGTCAAAGCAAGGCGCAATAAAGGAAAAATACGCTTTGATCGGTTCGCGTGTCTTTAAAAAGATCGAGAAGAATGAACCGCTCGATACAGACGAGGAGATTAAACAGCATTGTGAAGAAATCGTCCACATTCGGGAAGAGATAAAAGATATACAAGTGAGACTGCGCGAGTTGAACGAGGAAAAGGACTGCGTATGCGGGAACGTCGTTGGATTGAATGATCGCTTTTGTCCGGCGTGCGGGCACAAATTCGAAGAGAGAGATGTGGTGGAGCCACAAACAGCAGAGTTGCAGGAGGGAGACATCCAGCAAATCGTGCAAGCTGAGGATGATGCAAGTAAGGAGTCCGACTTGCAAGCGGCTGTTTGTCCGTCGTGTCAGGAGGCTGTCTTGCATGGGGCAAAATTTTGCGGCGGATGTGGCCAGCCATTAACGTGATCTGCATGTGGCAAACAAAAGGAGGCGGAGCGTTTTGCAGCAATTTGCAGCTGTACGTCTAGGTTTGAAGAGATGGCTGGAATCATTCCCATTGGTGCAACCGCTGATACCGTTCGGCGCGTACATCATGTTCGGTGCATTGGGTGTTTATTTTGCTCCATGATCTTGTATGGGAGATATTTTTGCGGAATGTTTGGCTGCTTTCGCTTTCCATGATATCCTTTCACTCTGTTTTACATGCTGGTGTCTACATTTACCTTGGCTATTGGCTCCTGCGGTTTACAGCATCTCCGCATGCGGGTTCAAGATAAAGCGTTGGGCGCCAGGGGGTGTAAACGATGACCTGTCCTGTTTGCGGTCAGCCGCATTCTGGAACGCGATTTTGTACGGGTTGTGGCGCTAATCTGACCGGGATACACATGGAGCGGTTTGCGATCCCTGTTTGGCTTGTCGTTATCTATGCATGGCACAATCATTTTACCAGAACAAAGAAGGAGGGTTGACAATTTGCCCCCGCTCGCTTACTATACCTATAGGGGTATATGTGATAGCGGTATATTTCCACAAGCAGGCGGATTATTTTTTTCGCGCAATATATACTTATACCTGTATATGTAATTAAAAACGGTAAATCATGCTTTGCATGTTAAATAAACTTGGAGGGATTGCACATGTTACAAGCGATGACTGCACAAGAAGTAGCTCAAATCGTCAAGAATAAACAGAAGCTGTTTATCCTCGACGTACGGAATCAGAACGATTTTCAGGACTGGAAAATTGAAGGAGAAAACATTCAATTGCTCAACATCCCGTATTTTGACCTGCTTGATGGCGTGGAAGCTGTGGTCGGGCAGTTGCCGACAGACAGGCAAGTCCTCGTCGTCTGTGCCAAGGAGGGTTCGTCCAAATTTATTGCCGAGCAGCTTGTTGGCGCAGGGCGAGATGAGGTTTTTTACCTGGGCGGCGGGATGAAAACGTGGAGTGAGCACCTGGAAAAGGTGCAGGTGTATGAGGATGAGAACGTCAAGGTCTATCAGTTTATCCGCATGGGAAAAGGCTGCCTCTCCTATATGCTGATATCTGGCAAGGAAGCACTCGTTGTCGATCCGTCGCGCTTTGCAGCAGTATATCAGCAGGCTGCAAAGGAAGCGGGGACGACCATTACACACATCGTCGACTCCCACTTGCATGCCGATCATATCTCCGGAGGAAAGCGTCTGGCGGAAATGACAGGGGCAGCGTATTACTTGATGAAGAGCGAGGGTGCTGTCTTTGACTTCCAGCCGCTAGAGGCGCATGAGCGGATTGCCTTTGAGCAGGTTGAGCTGGAGGTGTTGGCCGTCAAAACACCAGGGCATACCCCAGGCAGTGTCTCGTTTTTGGTCAATGACAAGCTGTTGTTTTCAGGAGATACGATTTTTGTCGGCGGTTTGGGGCGGCCTGATCTTGGCGGCAAAGTCCGCGAATGGGCAAAGGATCTGTACGAAACGGTCTATGGTAAGCTTGCCAAGCTGGCCGATGATGTGATTGTACTGCCGGGACACTATGCGGCACTGGATGACGAGCTCAACCCGGCTGGCTACATTGGCGCCGAACTGGGGGAGATTCGCGACAACAATGAACTGATGAATGACAAGGAGATCGGGGAGTTTGTCGATCATGTAGCTGCTGCCCAATCAGAGACGCCACCCAATTTTGAAGAGATTGTTGCGATTAATCGTGGGTTGCAGCATTCAGATGAGGAACGTCAGCAAGAACTGGAAATCGGCCCGAACCGTTGCGCGCTGCACCACACTGCGTAAACGCTGGCACTCGTGATATTGAATCGCCGATCGAAAAGGAATGTTGCTATTTACGAGAAGCATTTTAATTTCAGAAGGAGGAAGACAATTGGATAGCGATAAGAAAAAAACAACAATCGTATTATTCAGCGGTGATTACGATAAAGCCATGGCGGCTTTCATTATTGCCAATGGTGCGGCGGCTTACGATCATGAAGTGACGATCTTCGCAACCTTTTGGGGGTTGAATGCCTTTCGCAAGGATGCTGCTGTCCCTGTGAAAAAAGGGTTTCTGGAAAAAATGTTCGGTTGGATGATGCCGCGCGGTGCGAATAAACTGGCCCTGTCCAAAATGAACTTCGCCGGAATGGGCCCGCAGCTGATCAAGCACGTCATCAAGAAGCACAATGCATTGACACTGCCGCAACTGATCGAGCTGGCGCAGGAGCAGGGGATAAAATTGGTCGCCTGTACGATGACGATGGATTTGCTGGGGCTGCAAAAGGAAGAGCTGCTGGATGGATTGGAGTATGCAGGGGTCGCCGCTTATTTGGGCGAGGCCTCAGATGCAAGGGTAAACCTGTTCATTTGATCGCGATCAGTGTAACGCAGCCGACGACACGCCTGAGGTAGTCAAAGGATCACGGGCATATCTGCCAAAACATTGACTGCAAGTACGTGGCCAGCGCCAAACAAGGCGGCTATCGAAGAGCGGCAAAAAGCGATGGAAAGCATGGGGAATCAGGCGTGGCAGGGCAGACAGAACGGACAAGGCAATCCACACGCAGGGGACGGGAAACGGGACGGCAATCGCGGCGACCGGGTACACCCGAATCAGCAATTGCAGGCCGCCATTGAATGTAGCTTTTTACGCTTATGAGCCAAACAGCTGGTCGACCTTGCTGTTCAATTCAGCCCAAAATCCCGCAATCGCTGGTGTCGGCTCGCCAAAGATGCTGTCTTTGCCGGGGCTGTAGATGACATCCTTGTTCTGGTCGAGGATGTCGATATACGCTTTGACGAATGTAGCCGATTTGCTCTCCGGATGGGCGCTCACCAATCGTGCGTACTCCATCTTTACTGCTGGCAGCAGCTTCCTTGTGCTTTCGTCGACGGCGTCATAGCGGTATTCGTGAATGTAGAGCTGCAGGGAGTCCGGTACAGGGCTTTCATGGCAGCTCTTCGCTTGCCGTCAGGGTATTTCGTCAATGTAAATCCCCTGGAATTGTCGGATGGCACTCGCTTGACGGTTCATATACCACAGGCCAACCAGCAGACTGAGCCCCGTCACGATCAGACCGGCGATTTCTCCAGTCGTCTGGCTAGCGCTTTTACGCGCGCGACCAGCTCTCTTACGTCAAACGGCTTGGTCATATAATCGTCAGCCCCCAGCTCGAGGATGTGGGGGCAAACGCTTCCGCTTTTTTCAGCGCGTCTTCCCCATTGACCGCCATTTCGACATTGAACCCCTCGCGCTTCAGTGCGTAGCTGATAGCGCTGGCGATCGCACGCTCATCTTCTGCCACGAGAACCTTGTACTCCATCTTCGTTCCCCCAGTGATCATGTTATCGATAAGTCCAGAGACACGAGATACTTTTCATACGATAACCTAAAAACGTGCGTCTTGTGCACAGTGAACCGACGTTGTTGATGCTCCATAACATCTCCAGCGTAGCGCAGAACACGGGATTTCGCAGCATTTATTAAAAAAAACTACGGCTGACCAATTAACTAACAAGGATTTCCAATGACCTTCGTCG
>CAMIVR010000050.1 GCA_946402065.1 uncultured Brevibacillus sp.
TTTTTGCAGAAGGAACCTGATCAGAAGCGGCGCACTCCGTTGATCATTATGGCTGCGCCCGGATTTGAGCAGTCGGCAGGAAAGCTGGCGGAACGGCTGTCTGCACTGCGAAACGAGCAGCTGGCTGTCGTGCCGTGGGATGAACAGCAGTTCGGCGGCGAGTCCGCGATGATCCTCATTGGCGACAACAAGGCGTACGCTTCTTCAGCCTTTTATCAGAAGCTGGCCCAGGAGCAGGGGATGAACGGTCTTTACGCTGTGATGAACGACCAGGGCATACAGACACTTGACCTGCAAGGCAAGACAGTCCAAGCGTATACGGACGGACAGGTCGGCCTCTTGCTCAGCACCGTCAACCCGACGAGTCGAAAACCGCTCTGGCTGATCGCAGGAATCGGCCAGTCGGGAGTCGATCAGGTCATTGAGACATTGGTGAGCGCAGCGGAGGACGCCAATGCGTATCCGTGGCGCAATACCTTTGGCGTTCTGGTGGAAGCGGGGCAAAACGCTGTTTCTTTGCCGATTATCCAATCGAAGGGCGTGACGCCATGAACTGGGCCATGATCGTTTTGCTCGCGCTGCTTTGTCTGTTTGCCGCGCTACTGCTTTGGTTTGAACGGAGTAAAACGGACGAAAAGCTGATCGCCGTGATTGGCACGCTGGGCGCATTGGCAGCGGCGGCGCGAATTCCGTTTGCCGTGATTCCCAACGTGCAGCCGACAACGTTTATCGTGATGCTGGCCGGCTATGTTTTCGGCATGCGCGTCGGCTTTTTTGTCGGCGCCATCGCCGCTGTCCTGTCCAACATCTATTTCGGGCAAGGACCGTGGACGCTCTGGCAAATGTTCGCCTGGGGGTTATCCGGCTTTACCGCAGGTTTATTGCGTCATCTGCTCGAGCGAAACGGCACGTCTCAGCCGTTGTCAACCCGCACGCAAAAATGGCTGTTTACGGCACTGTGCACGTTTTGGGGCTTTTTGTTCGGATGGATCATGAATTTGTGGATATTCCTTGGCTTGGGGTCGTTCATGAACTGGAAGAGCTTTGTCGCGTACTACGCAGCGAGCCTCTCGTTTGACACGGCTCATGCGGTAGGCAACTTTATCTTTTCCAGCCTGTTTGCGGTCATGTTCGCCCGGATCTTTGCCCGCTACCACCGCAAGCTGACTGTATCGAGACTGCAGCTGCAGGAGGAGGCAGGCTGTTGAACGGACAACACGAAACAAACCAGGCGGAAGCGATCTGGCGCAAGACCCATCCGGTAGTCGTAGTGGTCATTCTGCTCGCGTTTGGTGTACTAGCTTTTCTCTGGGAAAATCCGTTGATTACTGTCGGGCTGCTGCTGTATCTGCTCGTCTGGGCCAAGCGTTCGGGAGCGTTGCCGGCGATCACCCGGTTTTTTCGCATCATTTTTTGGCTGGCCCCGTTTTTTATGCTGATCAATGCGCTGTTTGCCAGTCAAGGGGTGACGTATTTGTGGAAAGGCCCGACCTTGCCTGTCTTCGGCCGCATCGATATTACCGCCGAAGAGCTTGCCTACGCAGCGATGGGCATCGTCCGGCTGATGATCCTGCTGCTGCTGTCCGGTATGTACCAGCGGCTTGTCAATCATGACCGCTTTCTCTTTTCCCTGGCCCGGATTGCCCCGCGGTTTGTTCTCGCTGCGGTGATTGCCATTCGCCTGTTTCCGTTTCTGGCAAAAGAGCTGGCGCGTATCAAGGAAGTGGCCTATCTGCGCGGGATACGTCCGCAGGGCAAGCGCAAACGCGATCGGCTGCGCTATTACGTCCTGCTTTTGCGGCCGCTGTTGACCACAGCACTGGAAGGCTCATGGATTACGGCGGAGACGCTGTACGCCCGAGGCTTTGGCAGCGGTCCGCGCAGCTACTACAATCCGCGGTTGATGCAGGCAAGCGAAAAGCTGGCGCTCGTACTGGTGGCGTCCAGCCTGTTTTTGGCATTATTTGGAAAAGTGCTGCAATTTGGTCAGGTGCAATTTTATCCGTCCTTTATCTGGTATGATCCCGTGGGAGATGGTTTCTTTTTCTGTGTCTTGCTCGTTTCCTGGATAATGCCGCTGCTTTTTGTCGTACACAGGAGGGAACAGCAATGAGTCAAGCGTTTGAACTGCACAATGTGAGCTACCGCTATCCGGATATGAACGAACTCGCACTCGCCAATCTCAACCTGCAGGTAGGGAACGGTGAGTTTGTTCTGCTGCTCGGTGCCAGTGGCAGCGGCAAATCGACGTTTTTGCGCACGCTTAACGGATTGGTGCCGCGCTTTTACGGAGGGGAGATCGCTGGTCAAGTGTGCTTGCACGGACAGGATGTGTCGCAGCTCACCCAGCGCCAGATCGTCACCCGGATCGGATTTCTCCATCAGGACCCGGAGCGCCAGCTTCTGCTCGATTCCGTCGAGCGGGAACTGGTTTTCGGGATGGAGAATCTCGGTATCCCGGAAGCGGAAATGAAAAGCCGGATGGCGGAAATGAGCCATTTGTTCGGGTTGGGAGCGCTCTGGTCAAAGCGCGTTGCCGAACTGAGCGGCGGTGAGAAGCAGCGGCTCGCACTCGCTGGCGTCCTGGCAGCCTATCCGCAGGTACTGCTGCTGGACGAGCCCACTTCACAGCTGGATCCCATCCACGCAGAAGAAGTGCTGCAGGCGATGAGACGGGTCAACGAAGATTGGGGCATTACGGTGCTGCTGAGCGAGCACCGCGTCGAGCGCTGTTTTCATCTGGCCGACCGGATCATTCTGTTTGAAGCAGGCAGGGTGACGTTTCAGGGGACACCGGAGGCGTTTGCTGCCATGGCGATGTCGGAGCAGCTGGATTGGCAGCATTTTCTGCCGCCGATTACCCGTCATTTTGCCAATGCACGGCTGCTGCCAGCAGCAGGAGAAGCGGAGAGCGGCATTGGTTCGACTTTGCCATTGACGGTGAAAGCGGCACGTTCCCTGCTGGCCCAAGGTGATCCAGACACACGGAAACCACCGGTGCGACAGCAGGCGACGGCAGATCATTCGGGTGAGCCTTTGCTCGAGCTGTGCAGCGGCCGGGCGAGCTATGCCTCGGATGGCCAACGTGAAGTGCTGCGCGGCATCCACTATCGCATTCACCAGGGCGACCACATCGCGCTCTTCGGGGAAAATGGCGCCGGGAAAAGCACGCTGGCGAAAGTGCTGGCAGGTGCTTTGCCCCTGCTGTCCGGGGAGCTGCGCTGGGAACGGGAGGTCGTGACAGAGCGCTTCTGGGACGATTCATGGAAGCGCATCGGCTACCTGTCGCAAAATCCGAACGACTACTTTTTGCACGATTCAGTCGAGGCGGAGCTGGATTTTTCCTTGCAGCAAGCGTATGCAGACAAAGCCGAGCGCGCAGCCAAAAAAATGTTCTTGCTTCAGTCGCTTGATTTGGCCGCGTATCGCCATCGCCATCCGCACGACTTAAGCGGCGGCGAAAAGCAACGGCTCGCTCTCGCCATCGTCTTGACTGCGGAGCCGGAGCTGCTGCTGCTCGACGAGCCGACGAGAGGACTGGATGCCGTGCAAAAAAACGCTCTCGCCGACCTCCTTCATTCATTGCCAGTCAAGGCGGTCGTGATGATTACCCACGACGTCGAGTTCGCTGCGTGCTACGCCAATCGCGTGTCGATTCTCTCACAGGGGGAAATTGTCGCGGACGGCTTGCCGGATGAGGTCTTTTCGCATTCGTTCTATTACATGCCGCAGGTCTACAAGCTGTACCGTACATAATTTTGGCCAAACCTGCACAAAATGGTACTGTTACTTATTTTAAGACAGGGAGTGTAGCCAATGGCAAAGCCGGATGATCGTTCCGACAACGTAGACAAGCTGCAAGAGATGGTGCGAAATACGCAGGAGAACCTTCACGAGGCGGAAGATTTTCTCGCTGCCCACGACAATGAGATGTCTGCCCAAGACAAGGCGGATATCGAAGCGAAAAATCAGCGGCGGGAAGAAAGCATTGAAGGCTATCGGGAAGAAATCGCTGACGAAGCTTCGGCCATGCCAACCGAGCAGTAAGCCATACATAGGAGCATTGAGCCGGACCTGCCACAGCGTTTGCTGGCGGCAGGTATTTTTTTACCCTTTTCACAGCGCTGGCGCGTGCTTCTTGCCCAAAAACGTGGTAATCTGTGATGAGGATGTTTTTTTTACGCATCAGCGAAAGAAAGGAAGTTTTTTTTCATGAAAAGACCTGAAGAGACGCGCGTCGTTGTCGGGATGTCAGGTGGCGTCGATTCTTCTGTTTCAGCTTTGCTGCTAAAAGAACAAGGATACGATGTAATCGGCATCTTTATGAAAAATTGGGACGATACGGACGAGTTCGGACATTGCACGGCAGAAGAGGATTTTCAGGATGTTCGCCGTGTTTGCGACCAGATCGGCATTCCCTACTATACAGTCAATTTCGAGAAGGAATACATGGAAAAAGTGTTCCAGTATTTCCTCGATGAATACAAGCACGGGCGCACGCCCAATCCGGATGTGATGTGCAACCGGGAAATCAAGTTTGGCGAGCTGTTGAACAAAGTGATGAACCTCGGTGCTGATTACATTGCGACCGGCCATTACGCACAGGTTGCTTTCCGCGATGGCGAGTATAAATTGCTGCGCGGCGTCGACCAGAACAAGGACCAGACGTATTTCCTCAATGTGCTCGGGCAAGAGCAGCTCGCCAAGACAATGTTCCCGATCGGACATTTGCCCAAGCAGCAAGTGCGGGAAATCGCCGAACGAGCCGGCCTGGCCACAGCGAAAAAGAAAGACAGCACAGGCATATGCTTTATCGGCGAAAAGAATTTCCGCGAATTTCTAAGCAATTACTTGCCAGCCAAACCCGGTGAGATCCAGACAACCGAAGGGCAAACGATTGGTCGCCACGACGGGTTAATGTACTATACGCTCGGCCAGCGCCAGGGACTGGGGATCGGCGGCGGCTATGGCAACGGTCAACCGTGGTTTGTCGTCGACAAAGACGTGGAGCACAATATCCTCTTTGTCGGACAAGGCTCCAATCACCCGCGCCTGCTTTCCACCGGCCTGCTGGCCACGGACGTCCACTGGGTCAGCGCCCGTCAGCCGGAAGCAAGCTTTACGTGTACGGCCAAATTCCGCTACCGTCAACCCGACCAGGCCGTCACGGTTCACCTTCGCCCGGGCAATACGTGTGAAGTCGTATTCGCCCAACCGCAGAAGGCGGTCACACCGGGGCAAGCCGTCGTTTTTTATCGCGGTGAAGAGTGCCTTGGCGGGGGAACCATCGATCAAGTGCTGCGGGAAGACAAAGAGAACTGAGCATTCGATAGAAAACATTGTCACGTAAGGATGGGGAAAAGTTGAACTCGACAACAAAATCAAAAATCTTCGTCATCGCGCTCGTCATCATTGCCGTCATTTTGGGCGTATCCGGGATATTATCGATCCGTCAGACGGAGAGCGAGCACGTCAAAGAGATCAACCGCGTCATTGCTGAAAAGGGTGGAGAGGTCGCCAGCATCAACACGGTTTCGCTCGAGGAGAGTCCGTTCCAGGAAAGTCCGCAAGGGAACACGATCTACCACATCACGTATACGAAAGCGGGCAAAAGTCATACCGCCTGGTATCTCGCAGTGAACCATTCTTCCATCAAGCAAGTGCCGGAAGCGTGGAAGTTTGACGACTAGTAGCAATAAGCGAGGGGAGACACATGGCAGATTATACAGAGCTGCGGCTGCTTGGCCAGCTCGTCCGGCGATTTGAGCCAGAGATGGACGCGGCGAGCTTGACGATTTTGTCTTACGAGCATCGCGACAGCATCTCACAAGCACTGGTGGCCGGTCTTGGCGCCAAGATTGACGTTCAGTCCAGCTCGGGCGAATACTCCAATCAATTGGCCGTACTGAAGGTCGGCGCGAACAAGTATACGTTCGCCCAGGATTACCGAGAAACCTATCTGAGTGAGATCAATTACTGCACCTGCCGGATTATTGCGGAAGCCAACGGCGTGCTTGTCTATCACACAGACTATCCCGGCGTCATTTACGATGTATCGCGGATTCTGGCCGAACACAAGATCAACATTTCGAAAATGAATGTGTCCCGGGAGCAAAAAGGCAAACAAGCGCTGCTCGTCTCACTGACTGACGAAGAAATCCTGCCCGACGTCCTGTCAGCGCTTGAACAGCTTCCGCAGGTGACAAAAGTAGTATCGCTGAAATAAACAGCCTGACAAAAGCTATCCAGCGCCGGATAGCTTCTTTTCTTTACCATGGAAAATGCAGCAGAGGTGGTCACGAAATGATCGAATTGAATCGCGAACAACTGGAAGCGAAATGCAGAGCTGCAACCGATCGGTTCGCCCTGTTTTTTTACACGCCATTATGTGGAACCTGCAAGGTGGGCGAGCGCATGTTGTCGATCACCGAAGCGATGATGCCAGGGCTTGCGCTGTTTCGCTGCAATGTAAATGCGATGCCGGCAGTGGCGCAGCGATGGAAGATTCAAAGCGTACCATGTCTGCTCAGCATTCGCGCTGGCGAGCCCGAACGCGTCTTGTATGCCTTCCAATCCGTGGAGAACATCTATCGATTTTTGCAAGCAGGAGACTTTGACCAGAACTCTCCCGGATGAGCTGCACCAGTGCTGGCAGAAGGAAGACCAGTGACGTTCACCTATTCTCTTCTCCGTGAATACATAGATTATAAAAGGTTTTTTACGCAGAGAGAAAAGGAGGAGAAGCATGCAAATCCACGTTGTGCAACCGGAGCAAACACTGTCTGCCATTGCCGACATGTACGGCGTATCGGCGAACACGCTCGAAGTCGCCAACCGTATCCCCAACCCCGATCATCTCGTTGTCGGTCAAGCATTGGTCATACCGATCAAAGGCATGTACTATTGGGTCAGGCAAGGGGATAGTTTGTATACTATCGGCAAAAAATTCGGGATTACGGCCCGGAGGCTCGCAGAAGTGAACCGAATCCCGCTGTACCGACCCTTGCAGATCGGCCAGCGCCTGTACATTCCGCCAAAACCGAGGCGGGTCGCGGAAGTGTACGCATACGCCGATATCGATGCGCACAAAGTGTCGCCGCGTCTGAAAAAGAATGTGGAGGACGTCGCAACCCAGCTCACTTTTTTTGGCCCATCGAGCTATCAGGTGAAGGCGGACGGCACATTGGTCGAGCCGGACCTCGACGATTTTTTTACGATCGCCCGGGAAAATGACGTCGTCATGTCTATGGTAATCACCAATACGGTCGGCCATCAGTTCGACGCTGAGCTTGCACGCACCGTTTTAACCAATGATGACATCCAGAACAAGCTGCTGGACAATATCATCGAAACTGCCAAACGCGAAGGCTTCGGCGACGTCCACCTCGATATAGAACGGGTGTACGGTGACGATCGCGAGGCCTACAACAGGTTTTTGCGCAGAGCAGCCAGGCGGATTCACGACAACGGGCTGTTGATGTCAACTGCCCTGGCTCCGAAGGTAAGTGCAACCCATACCGGCGAGTGGTATTCGGCCCACGACTATCGCGTGCATGGAGAAGTGGCCGATTTTGTCGTGCTGGTGACGTATGAGTGGGGCCATCGCGATGGTCCGCCGATGCCAGTCTCGCCGATCGGTCCTGTACGGAAAGTGCTGGAGTACGCCGTAACGGAAATTCCTCCGGAAAAAATCATGATGGGACAAAATCTGTACGGCTATGACTGGACGTTGCCGTACGAGAAAGGGACGACTGCAGAAGCGTTAAGCCCGCAAGCCGCGATTGCGCTGGCTGCCAAACACAGCGTGCAGATCCATTACGACACAGCCGCTCAGGCCCCCTTTTTCACGTATACGGACAATGACGGGAAGGAGCATAAAGTCTGGTTTGAAGATGCCCGGTCGATCCAGGCGAAGTTTAATCTGCTGAAAGAGCTCGGCTTGCGCGGCGTCAGCTACTGGCGGTTGGGATTGCCGTTTCCGCAGAACTGGCTTCTGATCCAGGACAATTTTACCGTGCGCAAGCGGTAATTTGTGTCGGGCTTTTCGGTGGGGCGCGAACAAACTCTCTTCAGTCTCCTATTCAAGCAGGAGACTTTTCTCTTTTTTGCTGTACAATAGATGTAGGAACGAATAGGGGGAAATCCGATGAGTGAATGCAAACTGGATCATAGCTATGCAGATGTTCGCAAGAAACTGAGCGAACAGAGTCGTTTCTTGCCTGAAGCACTGTTGTCCAGACTGGATCAGTACATAAGCGAGCAGCTCGATCAGGCAACACTCAATGAGCTGTTTCACTTATTGAAAAAGTACGACTTGGCCGACGATGCGGCCAGGCTCAAGCGCAATCAGGCGTTTCAAGACATGCTTTCGCGTTCTGAATAACGGGCAGGGGAGGCGGAGCGGCCTACAGTTTTTTTCTGCCTGTGAAGCCTTCATTCTCCCCGTGGTAGTGCGTGATTGATTCTTCGTCCTGCTTCCAGCAGAGCAGTACTTCTTCACCATTCATGATGGCAGGAAAGTCGACGAGTCCGATATCGATATCCTTCACCTGGATTCCTTTGGCATGGATGGAGTCCAGATGCATCTGTGCTTCCAGTTCTATAAATTCAAGCGTGCATTCCAGCTTGAAAATCGCTTCGTCCACGGTTTCCAGCGGAGACGTTTTGTCTTTTTCCTGTCGGATTGCTTGCAGTTCTCGATAGGTCTGGAAAAACTCTTTTTGCTTCGTCTGCAAAAAAGCGAGCTCTATCTTTAGAAATGGCAACCATTCATTTGCCTGCTCCAGCGTAAAAAATTTCTTTTCCATTTGTTTCACCTCCTACCTAGCATTATACTCGATGTAGAATCATTTTCGCCATTTTAAACGTACCTGCCGAATGCAGATTTCGGGTGAAAAGGAGGAGCATATGACTGAAAAATTGTACTACAAAGACGCATACCTGCACGAGTTTGCAGCGAATGTGACGAAGCGCGGCTGTGAAGCGGACGGACAACCTTACGTCGTGCTGGATAAGACGGCTTTTTATCCTACGGGCGGCGGACAACCGTGTGATCTCGGAACGATCGGCGGTGTTGAAGTCGTAGATGTGGAGCTCGTCGATGAAGAGATTCGCCATCGCCTGGCAAGTCCGTTGCCGGAAGAGGCAATCGCGGTTGCGTGTGCCCTGGACTGGCAGCGACGCTTTGATCTCATGCAGCAGCATACGGGACAACACATACTGTCTGCTGCGTTTGACGATTTGCTGGATGCGCCGACGTTCAGCTTTCACCTCGGGAAGGAAACCGTAACGATCGATATTAAAATAAGTGAAGTCACGCAGCAAATGGTAGACCAAGTGGAGCAATTGGCGAACCGGATCGTCCGGGAAAACAGGCAGATCACGGCACGCTTCGTCGATCCTGACGAACTCGCCGCGATGCCATTGCGCAAGCAGCCGACGGTTACAGAGGACGTCCGGATCGTGGCGATCGATCAGTTTGACTACAATCCATGTGGCGGTACACATCCGAAGGGCACCGCTGAAGTAGGCATGATCAAGGTGCTTGGCTGGGAGCGCATCAAAGGCAGCACCCGCATCGAGTTTATCTGCGGACAGCGTGCTCTGGCGGCATTGGGTGAAAAGACCAGACTGCTCAGGCAGTTGACCCAGCAGTTGGCTTGCCAGGAGGCGTTGTTGCCCGAGCAAGTCGGCCGCTTGCTTGGCGTTCAAAAGGAACTTGAGCACGCCTTGTACGAGCAAAACATCAAACTGCTGGGATACGAGGCCCAGGAGCTGTCGACGGAAGCGATCGCACTGCATCAGTACCGCATTGTCAGCAAGGCGTTCGAGCAGCGCAGCATGCAGGATTTGCAGCGACTGGCGCAGCAGATCGCCGCCCTTCATCCCGACAATATCGCGTTTTTGGCGAGTTCAGGCGCGAAGACACAGCTCGTGTTTGCCCGTGGTGCGAACGTTCAAGCGATGATGAACAGCGTGTTAAAGGAGACGCTTGCGCTGATCGAAGGAAAGGGCGGCGGCAATCCAAATCTCGCCCAGGGGGGCGGAGTCGGCGGCAAACCGGTCGAAGAGCTGCTTGCCCATGCCGTCCACACCTTGCAAAACAGTCTGTAATCGAAAGGAGACGAGGAGTCGATGGAACGAGAATGCACAGTCGGAGATATTGTCATAGCCGAGGTCAGAACCGGCGAGTATATCGCGGAGGTCGTCGAAGTCGCTGACAGGAAAGCGCTGATCAAGATGCTGGCGGTTCGCAAGCATCCGATGCAAGGGGATTTGCACAACAAATATGAAGTGGATGTAACGCTCTTTCACCAGCGTCGGGCACTTGCCCAGTGGGAAAAGGTGTACGTCCCGGTCCGCTCGCTGGAATTGTACGTCGGCGAGGTTCCTGCTTACAAGGAATCGCTGAAACAGGCGGTGGAAGCGGAAATAGCCGCGCTGGAAAACGCGATTCAAACAGGCGGAATGAATGAGAAGCTGATCAAGTGGGCGGAGCGGTCATTGGAGCAGTACCGCGATCTCGAAAAAGATTACTTTCCAGCCGGGTAAATCCTCTTTACAAAACACGGGGCGCATGGTACTGTAAGGTTCGAGTCAACAATTACATAAGCTTACCAAACGGGGGCCGAGCAGAGTCGGCTGAGAGTGCAACGAACGCGTTGCTTACCGTAGAACCTGAACTGGGTTATGCCAGCGGAGGAAGAGGTATTGCCACAGCAGAGCTGCTTGACATGCGATTTCATCATGCATGGTGAACAGACAGCGAGCAAAGCGTACAAACCATCCGGAGGCGGGTGGTTTTTTTATCGACTGCCTGTCTTCTGGCAGGTTTCCAGCTTCTTCCACGAACCCGATACGGGTGTTTCCGGAAGAAGCTTTTTTGCTGTCTTCATCAAGATAGCGCTCTTAGCGGCTTGTGCATGTCTACAAACAGAGAGGGGGGACCGCCGTGGATGCAAAGCTGTCGGTGCGTGGTGTGCGGTTTCATTACGGGACAAGGCTTTTGCTGGACAATTTGCATTTTCACGTCCGAGAGCGGGAATTCATCAGCGTCGTCGGACAAAGCGGAGTCGGAAAAAGCACCTTGTTCAAGCTGCTGGCCGGTTTGTACCAGCCGGAAGCAGGCGAAATCCTGCTGGCAGATGGCAGCCATCTGCTTGGACGAGTCGGATACATGCCGCAGGAGGACCTGCTCTTGCCCTGGCGAACGGTCGTCCAAAATGCCGCTTTACCGCTGGAGTTGAAAGGCATCGGCAAGCAGGCGGCTCGCGAGCAGGTTACCGCCAAGCTCGCGGCATTCGGTTTGGACTCGTATGCCAATGTCTATCCACATGAATTGTCCGGCGGGATGCGTCAGCGGGTCTCGCTCCTGCGGGCAAGTCTGACCGGTGCCGATCTGCTCTTGCTCGATGAACCGTTCAGTGCGCTGGACGGAATTACCAGGCGCGAGATGCAGGAGTGGCTGCTGAACATGTGGCAGCAGCTTGATTTGACAGTGATGATGATCACCCATGATCTCGAGGAAGCCGTTTTGCTCGCCGATCGAATTTTCGTGCTGCCGGATACGCCGATCTCCGAGATCATTGAGCTTGCCGTGCCACGGGCACTGCGCAGGCAGAGCGATTCCCGTCAAGCGTTGGCCGCGCTGGAGCTTCGCGAGACGCTTTGGAGCCTGCTGCAGGAGCATCGGGTGAGGGGAGTGAAAACAAGTGGCTGATACTGGATTACGCAGGGGCGTGTGGTTCGCCTGCTCGATTCTGCTCGTTCTGCTTGCTTGGGAAGCGGTGTGCCGGTTCTTTGCCGTGCCAAGCTTTATTCTGCCGCCGCCGTCCATTGTCATGCAATCGCTCTGGGAGATGAAGGGGCCGTTGTTGGGGCACCATCTCATGGCCACTTTGCAAGAGGTACTGATCGGTTTAGGCCTTTCGGTCGTGTTGGGACCGGCACTGGCGCTGTTGATGCGTTCTTCCCGGGTGATCGAACAACTGCTCTACCCGATGCTCGTCATCTCCCAAACGATTCCGATCATCGCCCTGTCCCCGGTGCTGGTCTTGTGGTTCGGCTATGAGCTGACAGGGAAGATTGCGGTTACCATGCTGTTTACGTTCTTCCCGATCGTCGTCAGCACGTATGACGGGCTAGGGCAGACGAGACAGGAGATGGTCGACCTGTTTCGGACGATGGGAGCTAACCGCAGGCAGATTTTTTTCAAGCTGCGGCTGCCTGCTAGCCTGCCGACGTTTTTCAGCGGGTTAAAAGTGGCAGCAACCTACAGCGTCGCCGGCGCGACGATCGGCGAATGGCTCGGAGCGAGCGCAGGTCTCGGCTATTATGCCAGACGGGCCTCCGGCAACTTTCAGGCTCCGGCCCTGTTTGCTTCCGTGCTCATCCTGTCGCTGCTGGGCATGCTCATGTTTACGCTGGTAAGTCTTGTGGAGCGTCGCTTCACGCAAACAAAGAGAAAGGCGAGATAGGAAAGGTGATGGAACATGCTTCGATTTGAACAAAGCACGGATCAGGCAGCAAGGCGGTGGTCGCGGAGCAAGCGTCTCTGGAACGCAATGCTGCTCGCCGTCCTGACGGCTTCATTAACGGCATGCGGCGCGGGCGCAGGCACAGGCACACAGACGAACAACCCAACAGGGCAGAGCAGTGCGCAGACGGGCAGCCAAGCGGCCAGTGCGGCACCTGCCGAATTAACAGTTGCCCTGGATTGGTATCCGAATGCATTGCATACATTCCTCTATGCTGCACAGGAACAAGGCTATTTCCGCGATGAGAACGTTAACGTTACGCTGCAAATGCCATCTGACTCCAATGATCCGCTAAAGCTGGCTGCTGCGAACAAAGTCGATCTGGCGATCAGCTATGAATTTCAGGTCATCCAGGCGCGTTCGGAAGGCCTGCCGGTCGTTTCTGTCGGCGCAATTGTCAATCACCCCTTGAATGTCATCATGACGCGCAAAGATAGCGGCATCAACAGCCCCAAGGATTTGGCCGGTAAAAATATCGGCTACCCGTCCATCCCGTTTGACGAAGCGCTCGTACGACACACGGTGAGAGCGGATGGCGGCGATGAACAACGCGTCAATTTCACGGATATCGGCTTTGACATCATCCCCGCCTTGTCCAGCAAGCGAGTCGATGCAGTCATTGGCGGATTTATCAACCACGAACAGCTGCTGCTGGAGAAAAACGGGGTTCCGGTACATGTATTTAAGCCGAGCGATTTCGGCGTGCCGGAATACTGCGAAATCGTCATGGCTACGAGCGATCAGACGTTGGCACAGAAACAGGCCGCACTCGCAGGGTTCTTCCGGGCTGCTGCGAAGGGCTATCAATACGTAATCGGCCATAAAGAAGCGGCATTGCGCAGCTTGCTTGCCAATCAATCCGCCGAATTTCCTCTGGATGAAGAGATTGAGCGGAAAAGCCTGGACATCCTGATTCCGTTGATGCAGGTGGATAACGAGCCGTTTGGCAGCCAGAAGGAAGACCAGTGGAAGCAGTTCGCCGCGTGGATGAAGCAGGAGAACGTGATCGAAAGCGAACCGAAAATCGAAGAATTCATGAAAAATCTTGTGAAATAGCCGGATGTACACCGCTTGGAAGGAACCAGGCGGTTTTCTTTGTGTGCGAAAGGGATTATAATGTGCAGAGATAGGCAAGGAGTGGACGAAGCATGGCTGTATACGATAAAAACAAACCGTACGTGATCCGCGAAGAGCCAGGGCTAAAAACGTACTGTTCCTGCGGCCTGTCTGCGGAACCACCGTATTGCGACGGCTCACATAACGGAAAAAACACAGGGAAGCGCCCTTATTTAGTCAAAATCGAAGAGACGAAAACCGTATCCATCTGCGGGTGTGGACAATCATCCAGATTGCCCTACTGTGATGGGACGCACAGCAAAGGATGTGAAGCACAGTGACGCATGATGAAAACAGCGATAAACGAACGGCGAAGATCATTGCAGCCATCTTCATCGGGCTTGTGGTCGTCTGTACAGCCTCAATCGCGGCATTTATGTATTTGTATTTCTTTTAATGGGACCGCTTCCAGGGAAGTGACTTGTGGAAAAAACCGTGAAAAATTTTGTGAAAACGGTAGTTCGTTTGATCTACTTGTAGTAAAATTTAACCATGAGTAAGCATAAATGATATACATCACGTTTAATACCCCGGAACAAGGGGTTTTTTTGGTCGATAAGAATTTATAAAAATTCTTATCGACATAAGTGCAACTCCCTCAGTGTGATAGGATTTTCTCACGAATGCTCGCTAATTCGATCAGAACCACAAGGAATTGGCGCTACTTCTGACATAACGTCGTATAACGGACAAAAAATACTGAAAATTCAATCCAGTCAATACATTCAGTTTTTTGTTGAAGGGCGTCTTTTTTTACAATGCTTTTGTACATACATATGACCAGGCAAACTTGCTTGAGCAGCTTTCGCTATTATTGGGGGATGGTGTATCCATCATTCTTTGCGAATAATAGAGTGTTTTGCAGCAGGTTGAGTCCGTCTGACGAGCGAACAATGCTAATCTGCTGCAAAATGCTGTGAACCGTCACGATCGTCCATTCACAAAGGAGGATTTTGCAAAAATCCTGAAAAACGAAAGGGGTAATCATCGAGTATGCGAAAGAAGAAAATCTGGCTATTGAGTGTGATTCTTGTCCTCTCGTCGCTGGCCGTCGCGTGTGGGCAGACGAAGACCGAGGAAGCAGCAAGTAGCGGCAATCAATTGGAGAAAGAGCTGAACCTGTTCGTCTGGTCCGAGTATTTTCCGGAAGAAACCTTGCGTCAGTTTGAAAACGAGTTTCATGTCAAGGTTAATTACTCTACCTATTCTTCCAATGAAGAAATGATGGCAAAGCTGTCGGTTGACTCCTCCATGTACGATATTTCCGTTGCCAGTGATTACATGGCCGATGCAATGCGGAAAAAAGAAATCCTCGAACCGATTGATTTCAACAACGTTCCCAATAGTAAGAACATAGGCAAGGAATACCTCAACCTCTCCTTCGACCCCGAAGGCAAATACACGGTCCCTTACGCATGGGGAACGGTTGTCATTGCCGTCAACACCGACAAGGTCAAATTCCCCGTAGAAAGCTATAAGGACTTATGGCGTCCGGAATTTAAGAACGCGCTCGTCGTCCTCGATGACCCCCGTACTTTAATCGGCGTCGCCAACAAGCTGCAGGGCAAGTCGATGAACGAGACCGACCCGGCAGTATTGGAGAAGACGAAACAAATGCTCGTCGAGTTAAAGCCGAATATCAAAGCATTTGACAGCGACAGTCCGAAAACACTGCTCGTTTCCGGAGAAGTGTCGGCCGGACTTGTCTGGGGTGCGGAGGCATCGCTGGCCAGACAGAGCAATCCGGCGATCAAGACCGTTCTGCCGAAAGAAGGCATGCAATTATGGCAGGACAACTTTGTCATACCGAAAGGAGCCAAGCATAAAAAAGCGGCGGAGGCGTTCATTAATTTCATTCTCCGCCCGGACGTAGACGCAGCGATCGCCAAGGTGTACCCATACGCCACGCCAAACATTGAAGCACGCAAGCTGCTTGACCCGGCCATTCTGGAAGACCCGGCCAACTATCCGCCGAAAGAAGAGATCGAAAAGGGAGAATACCTGGCCGATCTGGGCGAAGCAACGACCCTATTTGACCGAATCTGGTCGGAGATCAAGGTCCAATAGAGGCGTTTTTGGACAGGAAAGCAGCAAGGAAGAAGGCCTTTGGGCAATCAAAGGCTTTCTTCTTATTTTTGAGAAGTCTTTCTCATTTTAAAAAAAGAAATGATCGACTCAATCATCACCGAATGGTGAGTTAACACCGTTCACTTTCTAATAAATGAGAAAATTCAGCGAAAAACCGCCGAAAAACAGTCAAATAAGTCATATACTTGCCATTGGCATCATCCTTGCATTTTAATAAGGGTAGTGAGAGACAAATACATGAAAAAAGGGTGGTATAATGGAGCGTAAATCAGTCGAACAATCTTTAGAGGCGGCAAAAGAAATTCTCGATTTTATTCAAAGTGAATCACTGACACTGGAGCAAAAGAAAAAAATCGTTTCCGATTCCGTTGATAACTTCAGCAACTACGTCACGAAAGCGATTTTATCGCATAGAAAATCGGTATCCAACGACTTTTCCGTTGTCGAATGGGAAGATGAGGCCGCAGTCTTCCGCGATACGATGGGGGATGAGTACATTGATTGTCTGGGCGGCTACGGTGTCTATCTGTTGGGGCATCGCCATCCGAAAGTAGTGGCTGCCGTAGAAGCGCAATTAAAGCGCTATGCCCTGCACAGCCAGGAAATGGTCGATCCGCTGCGCGGCTATCTGTCGAAGCTGCTTGCCTATATTACGCCAGGCGATTTGCAGCACTCTTATCTGGTGAACTGTGGTACGGAAGCAAATGAAATGGCGCTCAAGCTCGCACGTCTGGCTACGGGCAAAAAATGCTTTATCTCTACGGAGAAAGGCTTCCACGGCAAAACGATGTTCTCCCTGTCAGCCTCCGGCAAGTCGACGTTCCGCGAGCCGTACCTGCCGCTCGTCCCAGGCTTCCAGCACGTGCCGTACGGAGACGCCGATGCTGTTGAACAGGCGATCCGCATGCTGATTGCGACTGGTGAGACGGTAGCCGGTGTCATCGTCGAACCGATCCAGGGTGAAGGCGGAATCAACATACCGCCAGACGACTACTTGCCGCGTTTGCGCGAGATTTGCGACAAGTATGAGTGCTTGTTGATCGTCGACGAAGTCCAGACAGGAATGGGACGGACGGGAACGCTGTTTGGCGTCGATCACTGGAATGTCGTGCCTGACATTATGACGCTGGGCAAAGCGCTTGGCGGCGGCGTCATGCCGATCGCTGCGATGGTTGCCAAGAAAAAATGGTGGGCGAAGATGGAGGAAAATCCGTTCCTGCTCGGGTCCTCTACGTTCGGCGGCAACCCGCTTTGCTGTGCGGGGGCAATTGCCGGAATCCATACGATTCTCGATGAGAACATTCCGCAAGTGGCCAAGGAAAAAGGGGATTACTTCATGAAGCATCTGGAAGAGCTGAAAAAACGCTATCCGGAAGTGCTCGTCGATGTTCGCGGAAAAGGGCTGTTGATCGGAATGGAGTTCGCGAGCAATCCGCTTGGCTTCGCGCTTGCAAAACAGTTGTTTATCAAGAAAATTCTCGTTGGCGGTACGATCAACAACGCGACCGTTATTCGTCTCGAGCCACCGGCAGTGATTTCCTACGAACAGATCGATTACGTGCTGGCCTGCATCGAAGAAGGTCTGGCCCAGCTGTCCAAAGAACTGCAGGTAGCCCGGTAATATTAACAAAGAGAAAGCGATATCAATGCGTATCGCTTTCGGGTGCAAGTAGAGAGAGAACGATTACATTGACTGTAAAACTGGCAATCGATAAGATGCCAGTTTTTTGTACACCAAAAACCTAAGCGCCAGACCAAAGCACCCGGACGCATCCGGGTGCTTTGGATTTGCAAAACATTATTGGGAGCTTTTCACTTCAGACCAGATACGGTCAAACAACTTAATATTGTCTCCGATGTCTTTAATCGGTTCGATGCGTTTCATTTCTTCCGGTGGCGGATAAATCGCGATATTGTCCAGCACGGCTTTGTCGATCAGCTTGCGCGCCTCATTATTCGGATTGATGTAAGGGAAGGACTTGGAGATTTCCGCACTCACTTCAGGCTGGAGGATGAAGTTGATGAACGCCTCAGCCGTTTTCTTGTGTTTGGCTCCCTTCGGAATAACAAAGTTGTCAGAAGAGAAGAGCAGGCCTTCCTTGGGGAGAACCGTTGTTATCTGCGGTTTTTCCCGCTGGGCCAGGGCAATTTCCGGTCCCCAGCAAAGGGCTACGGACACTTCTCCGTTAATCAGCAGGGTTTTCGGGCTGTCGCTGTCGAATGCCTTGACGTTGGGCATCAGCTCCAGCATCTTCTTTTTCGCCTCTTCCAAATGAGCCGGATCGGTATCGTTGCCGGAATAGCCGAGCGATTTCAATACCATCCCGATCGTGAAGCGCTGGTCGTCCAGCAACACGATCTTGCCTTTCAACTCTGGCTTCCACAGATCTTTATAGCTTTTGATGTCAGTGCCTACCGTATCGGGGTTGATCCCGAGCGATTGTGAATTGGCCATAAATGGAACGGAATATTTGTTGTCTGGGTCGAATTCCTGGTTGATAAAATCGTCGTTCAAGTTCTTAAAGTTGGGAATGTTGGCCTTGTCGATCGGTTCAATCATATCCTGATGAATCATTGGCTGGATAATGTAGTCACTGGCCATCGACAAGTCGTAAATTCCGCCGCCAGCCGACAGCTTCGCGAGCATTTCTTCGTTGGATGAGAAAGTGCTGTAATTGACCTTGACGCCGTATTCCTGCTCGAACTTTTGAATGACTGTTTCCGGAATGTATTCAGTCCAGTTAAACACGTTTAATTCCTTGTCAAGCCCGTCGGCGGTTTGCCCGCCGCCAGATGAACAGCCAGCTACTGTCAAACTGATTGCAGTAATTCCTGTTAGCGCGATTGACTTCCATTTACTTGCCATGTTACCCCTCCAAATCGAATCGTTTACCCTTTTTTCATCCGGATGCGTTCTGCCATGATGGCGATAAACAGCGTAACCAGCAACATAAGCGTTGAAAGGGCATTAATTTCAGGCGTGACCCCGAATTTGACCATCGAGAAGATTTTAAGAGGCAAGGTTGAACTGCCCGGACCGGCTACGAAGAAGCTGATGATGACATCGTCAATGGACAACGTGAAGGCGAGCAGGGCACTGGCGATAACCCCTGGTGAAATCACCGGCAGCGTAACCTTGAGGAAGGTTTGCCACGGCGTCGCGCCTAAATCCATTGCAGCTTCTTCAATGCTTTTGTCAAAACCGTCGAGCCGCGCCTTGACGACGACGACCACGAACGGAACCGAGAACGTAATATGTGCGGCAATCAACGTAAAGTAGCCGAGCGGCAGCTTCAGTTGGGCAAAGAGCGCCAAAAGCGAAATACCCATGACGATTTCCGGGATAACGATCGGGAGGTAGAGCAGCGCATCCAGGGCTGTTTTTCCGCGGAAATGGTAGCGGTACATCCCGACTGCGGCCAAAGTACCGATCATCGTCGCGGCAATCGTACTGATCAGGGCGACGATCAGGCTCGTATACATCGCGTCCAGTATGTCGCTGTTATGCATCAGCTTGACGTACCAGTCAAATGTAAAGCCTGTCCAGATTGCATTCAGCTTTGATTTGTTAAAGGAATAGACGATCAGAACGGCAATCGGCAAATAGAGAAACAGGTAGATCAAAAAAGCATAGACGTACGAGATTTTTTTCCCGAAGGAAGAGCCCATCTACACGACCTCCTTGCGCGGTTTTTCTTTGCTGATCCACATATAGAACATGATCAGAAGCAAAGTAAGCACCATTAAGATGATCGAAGCGGCTGATCCAAACGGCCAATCGCGTGCAGTCAAGAACTGGTTTTTGATCAGGTTCCCGATCAGTACAGCCTTGCTGCCGCCCATCAGGTCGGGGATGAAGAACAGCCCGAGCGACGGGATAAAGACGAGAATCGATCCGGCGACGATGCCGGGAGCCGTCAGTGGAAGGGTGACTTTCCAGAATGCGACGCGCGGTTTGGCGCCGAGGTCGGCAGCCGCTTCCAGATAGGCCTTGTCCAGCTTTTCAATCGATGCGTACAAAGGCAGGATCATGAAGGGCAGCATCGTGTAGATCAGACCGATGACCACCGATGTTTCATTGTAGAGCATCGCAATCGGTGTCGTGATGATGCCGAGTTTCATCAGAATCGTATTGATGACACCTTCCGTCCGCAGCAAGACGATCCACGCATACGTGCGAATCAGCGAGTTTGTCCAGAAGGGCACGATAATGAGCATGAGCAAAATATTTCTGTACTTCTCAGGTGCCCGGGCGATGATGTAGGCAAATGGGTATCCGAGCAGTATGCAGAACACCGTCGTAAGAAAAGCCATCACGCAAGAAATCCACAAGATTTTCAGGTAGAGCGGGTCGAAAAAGCGGACGTAATTTTCAATCGTGAACGGCGTTTGAATACCGCCGAACGAGCTTCTCGACATAAAGCTGACGACCAGGATCAGCATGAGCGGAATGGCAAAGAAAACGATCATCCAGATGGATACAGGTGATACCGTCCAATAAGTGCCGTAATCCTTCGGCGGCTTCAGGCGTGCTTTCGGCTTCACTTCTTCCGGGGGAGTGGAGGTGGTTGACGTCATATTCATTGCTTCAGCACCACCGCCTGGGTTGAATTCCAGTTCACGAACAATTCATCGCCCTCTGCAACGGAGATCAGCTGGTCCGTTCTCTCTTGGGCGACGAACTCTTTGCCGGTAGGGAGTGTCAGGATTGTTTTCGTAACGCCTCCACAATAAATTCGCTCTTTAAAACGCGCCGAAATTTGCACCTGTTCATCACTTTCACTGCGGCTCTGGCTCAATGTGACCCGTTCCGGACGGATGGCCAGCATGACGTTTTCCTGTGAAGCAAACGCTGTTTTCACTTGTGCAGCATGGATCTGGAAGCCTTCCGCTTCAAGGACGACATCACTGCCCGCAGCCTGCTTCACGCTGCCGGGGAGCAGATTGGTCTCGCCGATAAACTCTGCGACAAACGTCGTCTCAGGACTGTCGTATATCTCGCTTGGCGTCCCGATTTGCTCAAGCACGCCTTTGTTCATGACGGCAATTCGGTCTGACATGGTCAGCGCTTCCTCTTGATCGTGCGTGACAAAAATGAACGTAACGCCGAGTTGTTTTTGCAGATGCTTCAATTCCACCTGCATTTGCTTGCGCAGCTTTTGGTCGAGAGCGCCGAGCGGCTCATCCAGGAGCAGAACTTTTGGATTGTTCACCAGCGCGCGGGCGATTGCCACACGCTGTTTTTGACCGCCGCTAAGCTGGTCTGGTTTGCGACTGGCGAAATCTTGCAATTGCACGAGCGTCAGGGCTTGTTTGACCCGGCTTTCGATCTCGGCCTTGGAGGTTTTTTTCACGCGCAAACCAAAGGCAACATTCTCAAAACAGTTTAGATGAGGAAACAGGGCGTAGTTCTGAAAAACGGTATTGACGTTTCGTTCATACGCGGGATAATTCTGTACCTCGACGCCATCCAGAATGATTTGTCCTGAAGTAGGAGACTCGAATCCTGCTATCATGCGCAATGTTGTCGTTTTTCCACAGCCACTGGGACCAAGAAAAGTAAGAAATTCGCCAGCGTTAATACCGAGATTGAGGTTTTGAACGACCGTATTTTGATCAAAACGCTTCACGATATTACGTAATTCGACCATGTGCAAAGACAATAAGACCCCCTCCTGATAATAAAAAACTGATAATTTGAATAAGCAAGAATAGTGCCAATACTGATAAACGGGATCATATCCATTCTTGAACAATAAGGCCAATCAATCATTTCCATATTGTTCGCGGCTTTTATCAAAACATAGAAAGCAGGGAGCAGATGATTTCGTTTGAAGCAGGGTATGGTATTGTTTCTACAATGTTAGAATCTTTTCTCGTTGTTGAGAAGTTCAAAACCTTCCAACTTGCGATAGAGGGTAGCCAATCCGATGTCCAGCTTGCTCGCTATCATCCGCTTTGCTTCGAGAGAATTCCCGTATTTTTGCAGCATATCTTTGAGAATTTGCTGCTCATACGACTTTAGTCGATCTTTTAAAGATATGTCAACATCAGGACTGATGTCAATTTCGCCAGCATTCATTTGTTTGCGGATTCGCGGCGGAACACTTTCGAGTCCGATATACGGGGTTGTTTCCATATTAATTGCGTATTCAATGGCGTTTTCCAGCTCGCGCACATTGCCTGGCCACGGATACTGCATAAACAGGCTCTTCACTTCCGGCGTAAAATCGAGAATCGGGTTATCGAGCATTTGCCGGTATTTGCTGATGAAATAGTCCATCAGCAGCGGGATGTCTTCAACCCGCTCGCGCAGTGGCGGCATGTGCAACGGTATGACGTTCAGGCGGAAGTAGAGATCTTCGCGGAACTCCTTGGTGCGGACCATCTCTTCCAGGTTTTTGTTCGTAGCCGTGATGACCCGGATGTTTACTGGCTGCACCTGGTTGGAGCCTACCCGTTCGACGGTTTTGCTTTGCAGAACGTGCAGCAGCTTCACCTGCAAGTGGAGCGGCAGGTCGCCAATCTCGTCGAGAAAAATCGTTCCGCCGTCGGCCAGTTCGAATTTTCCTGCTTTCCCTTCGCGTTTGGCACCCGTAAATGCACCTCCGGCGTAGCCAAACAGCTCGCTTTCCAGCAGGGCTTCCGGAATGGCGCCGCAGTTCACGATGATAAACGGACCGTTGTGGCGATTGCTGGAAAAGTGGATGGCTGCGGCCATCATCCCTTTACCCGTACCGCTTTCACCGGTTATCAGGATATTGGAGTTGCCTCTGGCCACCTGTTCGGCCTGCCTTAAGACGACGGAGATCGCTTTGCTTTTCCCCTGAATCTCGGAAAAGTTCAAATCCTTCGGTTCGTTGGTCAAGACGTAGGCGAGCCTGCGCATATCGGCCATTTTACGGAAGGAAGCGACGGCGCCGATTACTTTATCTTGTAAGAGAATGGGCCGGGCGGTGACGATGAAGTGCATTTCGTGCCCGTCCAGCTGATACCGTTCCTCTTGCTCGATGTAGGATTTGCCGGACTGCAAGACACTCAGCATCGGCGAGTTTTCCCATATGCTCGCCAGCCGTGTGCCGATCAGCTCATCTTTGTCCCGCTTGATCAACTGCTGCGCCGTTTGATTGCACGTCGTGATCACGCCGTGCTCGTCGATCGCGATGATGCCTTCGTGGATGGATTCAATCAATACTTCAAGCTGGTTGAAGGTTTTCATCCAGTTGCGCAGTGCTTCCTGTTCGGCGATTTTGCTCGTCAGCATCTCCGACATTCGCTGCAGGAAGGTAAGCAAGGAGATCCGATTGGCGATCAGCGTGTGGTGCTGGGCTTCATTAAAGGCAATCAGGCCGATGACGCCAATCACATTGCCCTCATAGTGGATCGGCGTGCACAGTTCAGCCAATTCCTCGGTCTTGCCGGCGAGCACGGAAGGGTCATAGGACGGGTCGTTGCGGGCGTCGGCGACAAACACCGGCTGATTGGTCTTGAGCACTCTGCCGTACAAAAACCCGGCTTCGACCTGACCGCCTTCCTCTTTCGTATTGATTTTCAGCTTGTATTTTCCCGTACCTGCGATGACAGTCATGGAGTCATCAACGATCTCTGTCTCAATCTGCAGTGCAGCGGATATGGCTTCCGCTACCTGCTGCGTGGTCTGCTGGATCGCTTTCAATAAACTCATTGCATCACCTCTGGGCTTAGGCATCGCGATGAAATAACTTCCGCTAATTTGCTGACAAAAATCAAAAAACCGCTGATATTTTGCCAGCAAAAGCGGGAACTGATTTCATCGCGAGCCCTTAGTATGATGAATACCTTATCTTTCATCATACCTGTTTCAAAGTCCGGAAGGAAGCCTTGTCTCATTGGAAAACAAAAAGGCTGGAGCCTCGTGAAACACTCCAGCCGAAAGGGTTGCCCAGCTATTTATGGAACAGAGCGTGTCGCTTACGAATTCAGCACATGCAATTCCTTTACATAGCGATTTCGTTCGTGCGATTCACATGCAGGTGAGCACGAACGCTTGTGCTCGACTTCACACTCGGGGCACAAGATGATTTGCAGATTGCATTCGGGATTGGCGCAGTTTACATATCTGTCTTCGGTTTTGCCGCAGTGATGACACTTTCCAATGACGATGTCTTCTTCCGTACGATTGATCGGCACGGAGATGCGCTCATCAAACACGTAGCATTTTCCGTCGAACAACCTGCCCTGGACTTCCGGGTCTTTTCCGTATGTGACGATTCCGCCGTGAAGCTGGGCGACATCGGTAAAGCCTTCTTTGATCATGAAGCCCGTAAGCTTTTCACAGCGAATCCCGCCCGTGCAATAGGTGATGATTTTTTTATCCTTGTACTCGCTCAGGTTCTCCCGAATCCACTCGGGAAATTCGCGGAACGAGTCGACGGGCGGGCGGATCGCATTGCGGAAGTGGCCGATGTCGTACTCGTAGTAGTTGCGGCCATCCAGTACGATGACGTCTTCATCCTGCAGGGCTTCGTAAAACTCTTTTGGAGAGAGGTACTTGCCAGTGATAACGTTTGGATCAAGCTCGTGCTCTACGCGGAACGTAACGAGCTCTTTTTTCGGCCGGACGAACATCTTTTTAAAGGCGTGTTCATCCGATTCGTCAATTTTAAAAAACGTATCGGCGAAGCGAGGGTCTTTGCGCATGGCTTCCATATACGCGTCGGTTTGCTCCACAGTTCCGGATACGGTGCCGTTGATGCCTTCTTCGGCTACGAGAATGCGGCCTTTCAAGCCCAGCTCCTTGCAAAAACGCAGATGCTCGGCAGCGAACTCCTCGTAATTTTCAATCCGGACGTATTTATAATACAACAAGATTCTGTATGGTTTTTGTTCACTCATTGTCCTAATAACACCTACCTGTTAGTCAAAAATATAAATCGTTCTCATAAATCAAGTCCTCTCAAGTCTTTGCTCCAAAAGGCCCTAAACAATAGAATAACATGTTTTCAGCAAAAATGTTACCTCGAGTTTTCCTGTAATGGATTTGACACAAAAAGGGAACCGAGCGTTCTCTCTCCTTGGAATTTTTCCCAAAGGCGTGCTGTTCTTAAACCGGCTTCTCTGATGTGAGAACAAATAGAGGGGGCAGCGTATTTCAGCCGATTGCCGCCCGCACCTGCAAATATAGTGCGTTTGGGCTATTTTGGCAGCCCTGCAATTGGCAAAGCTGACCATCTCAACGCTCACAGTGTCCTGCGGGCTGTGCCGATTCGTGCGGACAACCCTTCTGAGATGAGGGGATAGCTGCTTGCACATTTCATGACCAATTTCTTATAGACGAAAATCGCGGTTTCGGTTACATACAACAGAAACGACAAGAAATCAATATATTGTGTTTGTATTGTCGAATAATTTAGCGCTCATCCATATATTGATATGCTCTTGCAATCTATGATAAGGTATTCAAAGTGATTTGCCCTGCTTGCCAGTCTTGAGCAAACAACTGAATATCATGGATGGGGGAGCTAGACGTTATGACCACAATTGCTACGATGTCGGTAATGAAACGCAACGGCGAAGCGGAGGAACTATGCGTGGGCAAAATGCGCAAAGTTATCCGTTTTGCCTGTGCCGAATATCCGGATTGTGATCCTCTGGAGTTGGAGCATGATGCTCACATTCAGTTTCGCGATCGCATGACCACCAAAGAAATTCAACGGACGCTGATTCAAGCCGCTGTCGAGAAGACAAGCGTGCAGCAGCCGGATTGGCAATATGTAGCAGCCCGCTTGCTCGCTTACGATCTGTACAAGGAAGCGGCCGTAAATCGCGGGTACTACGGACAGTTTGGCTATGGCGACTTCGCTGCTTTGCTCGAAGTGTTGACGGCCAAAGGGCTCTACGGCGACTATTTGCTGGCAACCTATTCGCAGGCTGACATTCACGAGCTTGGTTCATACATAAAGCCAGAACGGGATTCACTGTTTAACTACGCTGGGTTGCGCCTGCTCGCCGATCGTTACTTGATCAAGGATTTGGCGGGGGGAGTGATGGAGCTTCCGCAAGAGCGGTTTATGATCATTGCCATGCACCTGGCGCTCAAGGAAGCGGATCGGGTGAAGCATGCCAAAGACTTCTACGACATCCTGTCCAAACTGGAAATTACCGTCGCCACACCAACGCTGACAAACGCAGGCACGCCGCATCATCAGCTCTCGTCCTGCTTTATCGATACGGTCGACGACTCGCTGGCCAACATCATGGGAACAGCAGCCGCCAGCTCGATGGTTTCCAAATTTGGCGGGGGCGTTGGCATATACCTGGGAAAAGTCCGCAGCCGCGGCTCGTCCATTCGCGGACATAAGGGCGCTTCCGGCGGAATCGTCCCCTGGACCCGCCTGTACAACCAGATCGCGATCAGTGTGGACCAACTGGGGACGCGGGCAGGTGCGTTCGCCGTTTACCTCGATGTGTGGCATGCGGACATTCTCGACTTTTTAAACCTGAAGACGAACAACGGCGATGACCGGATGAAGGCCCACGACATTTTCCCTGGCGTGTGTGTCCCCGATCTGTTCATGCAACGCGTGGAGGAGCGGGGCGATTGGCATCTGTTCGATCCGCATGAAGTGCGAGAAGTCATGGGCTTCTCGCTTGAGGATTGCTACGGGGAAGAGTTCGCGGAAAAATACGAGCGCTGCGTGAATGAACCGCGGCTCACAATCAAGACAGCGGTTCCGGCGATTGATATTATGAAGAAAATAATGGCCAGCGCGTTTGAGACGGGAACACCGTTTATCTTTTTCCGCGATACGGTTAATCGGGCCAATCCGAACAAACATGCCGGAATGATTTATTCGTCTAACCTGTGCACGGAAATCATGCAGAACATGTCCCCAACCGAATTTATCAGCGAGGAGCTGGAAGACGGCGTGATCGTCACCCGTCAGAAGCCGGGCGACTTCGTGGTGTGCAACCTCTCGTCGCTCAATCTCGGACGAGTCCGTTCCTACGAAGACATCGCCCGCATCGTCCCGATCCAGATGCGCATGCTTGACAACGTTATTGACCTGAATTTCTATCCGGTCAAGCAAGCGCAGTTCACGAACAAAAAGTACCGGGCTGTCGGGCTTGGCACGAGCGGCTACCACCAGTATCTCGCGCAGAACGGGATCAAATGGGAGAGCGACGAGCATGTGGCAGTCGCGGATGAGCTGTATGAAGAGATCGCCTACCATGCGATTAAAGCTTCAAATGAAATCGCCAAGGAAAAAGGCACATATCTGGCCTTTGCGGGCAGTGAATGGCAAACCGGCGAGTACTTTGCACAGCGTGGCTACACAGATGAGCGCTGGAAGCAGCTGCAGGCCGATGTGGCTCGGCACGGCATGCGCAACGCCTGGACCTTTGCTGTTGCGCCGACAGGAACGACGAGCTTGATCGCCGGGGCGACAGCATCGACGGATCCGGTCTACGCGAAGTTCTTCATCGAGGAGAAACGGACTGGTGTCGTGCCGCAAACAGCGCCGAACCTGAACGAAAAGACCTTCTTCTTTTACAAGGAAGCCCACAAGATCGACCAGATGTGGTCCATTCGTGCGGCGGGGGCAAGACAGCGGCACATCGATCAGGCGCAGTCGTTCAACTTGTACATTACACCAGACATTTCCGCGCGCGACTTCCTTGACTTGTATGTGCAATCGTGGAAGAACGGAATCAAAACGATCTACTACGTCCGCAACCAATCCGTCGACGTCGAGGATTGTGTGAGCTGCTCGTCGTAAACAGCGGCTCTCTGGTCTCCTTCCTTAACGTTCAGGGGCGGGAAAGCGGGACGGAAACCGGCAGGTAGCAGGTTTACAGTAACAACGAATGAAAGAGGAGTAGGTTTAGATGCAGCTGGAAAAAAAACGACTGTTTAATGAACAGGGGCAGCGCGGCACCCAGCGGATGATCGGAGGAAATACGACCAATCTGCGCGAGTGGAACCGGATTAAATACCCGTGGGCCGCAAAGCTGTACCGGACGATGTTGAACAACTTCTGGATTCCGGAAGAAGTGCCGCTGGCCAATGACGCCAAGCAGTTTGAGAGCTTGACGGCCGCAGAACGGCGCGCTTTTGACAAGACGATCTCCTTCCTTAATTTTCTCGATTCGATGCAGTCGGAGAACTTGCCGAACATCTCTGACTACGTAACAGCCCCGGAGGTTTCGTCCCTGTTAAATATCCAGACCTTCCAGGAAGAGATTCACGCACAGTCGTACAGCTACGTGCTCGATTCGGTCTGCTCACCGCAGACTCGCGACAACATATACGACGAGTGGCGCAACGATGAACGGCTCTTGGAGCGCAACAAGTTCATCGCCGATCTCTATCAGGAATTCGTCGACAATCCGAGCGATTACGCGTTTCTCAAGACAATCATGGCCAATTATTTGCTGGAGTCACTCTATTTTTACTCGGGTTTCTCCTTCTTCTACGCTCTGGCGCGCCAAGGCAAAATGACCGGTACCGCGACGATGATCAAATACATCCAACGCGACGAGCTGACACACGTCGTACTGTTCCAAAACATGTTCCGTGAAATCCGTCTGGAGAACCCGGATCTGTTTACGGACGAGCTGGTTGAAGAGCTGCGCGAGATGATGCGGACGGCCGTTACCCATGAAGTGCGCTGGGGGCAATACGTGACGAATAACGAAATCGCCGGTCTCACAAACGAGATCCTTGAGCGGTATATCAAGTACTTGTCCAACTTGCGGCTGAAGGCGTTAGACCTTCCAATCCTGTATCCTGATCATACGGAGCATCCGATGAAATGGGTGGACAGCTTCTCCAACCTGAACGGCACAAAAACGGACTTCTTCGAACAGAAAGTGACCAATTATACGAAATCTAGCGGATTAAACTTCGGCGATTTATAAGCTGGAAGATGGGAGCAGACAATGAATCAGACAACAGCAGGACGACAAGTGCCCGTACAAGTGAAAAAACTGCATGAGGATGCCGTCATTCCGAGCTATGCCCGTGCGTTTGATGCCGGATTTGATTTGGTGGCAGTGTCCGATGTGCTTATCCCGCCGGGCGGGACAGCTAAAATTCAGACAGGGCTAGCCTTTGCCATTCCTGCCGGATATGAGCTGCAGGTTCGCCCCCGTTCCGGCATCAGCGCCAGGACGAAACTGCGCGTCAGCAATTCACCAGGTACCATCGATGCCGGCTATCGGGGGGAAGTGTGTATTCTCCTTGACAATTTGCACGCAAGTAGCCAATTGTTCGGCACGGAGTGTTATGATGTAAGCGAGCAAAGGGTGACGGTTGAGCAGACAACTGACGCGGCGTCCTATCTCATTCGCAAGGGCGACCGAATTGCCCAGGGAGTTTTGGCGGCGGTGCCGCAAGCAGTGTTTGCGGAAGTGGACGAACTGGATGCGACTGAGCGTGGCGAAGGCGGGTTTGGCAGCAGCGGTGTGAAGTAACGAAGAGGAATCCCTTGCGGCACTCATGGCAACCTTGAGTGTTTCAAGGGGTTTTTTAACAACATTGACATTTTCTTTGACAGGTGTAGACGACAATCATAGAATAGGTAGATATAGGCAATGAACAGCTTACGACTGTCAGATAAGGGGTTATCTTGATGAAGGATAGAATGAACTGGGGCGCAATCCTGCAGAGACGATCCTATCTGCTAAGTCTTCTTATGGTCTGCATCGCCCTGGCAAGTGTTTATGGTTTTGTAGTCGGTCTCCAGCTGTCTTGGTGGCTGGGATCAAGCATTTCCCTTGGTTTAGCCCTCGGGTTGGGCATCGTGCTTTCGAACGCTTTTCAGCAAGTAAATGAAACCGGCAAGGGTTCGGATTCGGTTGGAGCGCCGGATAATCTCTTGCTCACCAGCCCCTGTTTAGCGTATTGGCTTGATCGCGACGGTGTGATCTCACATTCGACAAAATCATTTGCGGCCTTGTTTAATGTAGCGGCCGAGCAGCTCATCGGACAGCGCGAACAGCATTTTTTTGACAACATAACGACACAAAAAATAGACACAGATTGGGCATCATTACAGAGTTCTGAAGATAATGTAGAATATGAATATTCGTTTGTGGACAGCAGAGGCATGACGAGGTGGCTGCACGTCGTGAAAACGCCGCATTGCGCTGGCTTCTCCGACGCAGTCATGTGCGTGGCAACAGAAGTAACCGCGCAAAAAATCGCGGAAGATCAGGCGGCCAGCAGACAGCAGTACGATCAGCTAACCGGCTTGCCCAATCGGCCGAGCTTTTACGCTGCTCTGCAAGGAATGTTTGATTCGGCGGCGGACAGCAAGCAAAAGGCTGCAGTCCTGATCGTCGACCTGGATCGGTTTCATGTCATCAATGACACGCTCGGCCAACGCGTAGGCGATGAATTGCTGCAAGCCGTGTCGGAAAGGTTGGGCGAGCAGATCGCATCGACCGATCTCGTCGCGCGACTGGCAGATGACGAATTCGGCATCTTGCTCGCCGGCAGCGGGGGAAGGGCTGCAAGACGAGCAGCCGAGCGAATTCTCGCCAGCTTTGCGATTCCATTCCAGGTGTCTGAGTACGAGCTGATCGTGACGGGCAGCATCGGTATCGCTGTCGCCCCTACGGAAGGCCAAGACGCTGAAACCTTGCTGAAGCATGCCAATCGTGCGCTCTACATGGCAAAAGATCACGGAAAAAATACATACCGCTCATTTCAGGCAGACAAATACGAGGTTGTTTCCCGCCAATTTGCCCTTGAAGGGTACTTGCGCAAAGCCTTGGCCCGCAATGAGTTTCACTTGTACTATCAACCAAAAATGAACATAAAAACAGGCGAGCTGATTGGCATGGAAGCGTTGATCCGCTGGAACCACCCCCATCTCGGCATGATCTCTCCGGCCGAATTTATCCCTTTGGCCGAGGAAACGGGCCTGATTGTACCGATCGGCGAATGGGTGATTGAGACAGCATGCAAGCAAAACCGGGCGTGGATCGATGCCGGCTTTCCGCCGTTAAAAGTTTCTGTCAATCTGTCAGTCCGTCAGTTTCAACACAACCTGCTCAAAACCGTAAAAAAAGCGTTGACCCGTTCACGCCTGCCTGCCCGTTACCTCGAGCTGGAAATTACGGAGAGTTTATTGGTCCAGAACGAACAACCGATCATTACCGTGTTAAAAGAGCTGAAAGCGCTGGGGGTAGACATTTCCATCGACGACTTTGGCACAGGCTACTGCTCGCTCAGTTATTTGAAGCATTTTCCGCTCAGCACATTAAAGATCGCACAGCCGTTTATCCGTGACATTTCCACCGGAGGCAAAGACGTAGCGATAGCGACAGCCTTGATCACGCTGGGGCACAGTCTGGGGCTGACAGTCATCGCCGAAGGGGTAGAAACGGAGAATCAGCTTCGCGTTTTGCGCGAGCAGCATTGCGATGAAATCCAGGGGTACTACTTGAGCCGTCCACTTGCAGCCGGGGATTTTGAGCGGTGGGTTCAGGAGGAGCTGCTGAAGCGGACAGCGATGTGATCGGCTATGTGGTGCGCGTATATCCAGATTTGAGTAAAAGGAAGATTTTGATGAAGAAAAGAAACCTGCCATTGGGCAACCCGGCTCTCGTCACGACGATCCTCGAGCATGCCATTGAAGGAATTTTGCTGACGAACCGCTTTGGTGTCATCGAACAAGTCAATGCTGCCTTTTTGGCCATGACCGGTTACAAGCAAGAGGAAGTCGTCGGGAAAACTCCGGACCATTTGTACGGGGAAAGCTTTGACTCGGCTTTTTTTCGTGACTTGCTGGCTACACTGGTGGATGAGCACTACTGGGAAGGCGAGGTATGGAACCGGAAGAAAAACGGCGAAGCTTACCTGGAAAAGCTGCGTGTCGCCGCAATCAGGGAACCCTCCGGGAGAGTCGTCGGGTATCTTGCCATCATCACCGACATAACTGCCCACCGCAATTACGAAGCGCGGATTCAGCATGAATTGCACCACGATCCACTGACTGGACTGGTCAATCGGATCCATTTTATTGAGAAAATTACCGATGCGCTGAAGCTGGCCAAGGAGACCAAGGAGAAATTAGCCGTACTTGTGCTTGATCTGGACAGGTTCAAGGGGATCAACGAGAGCTTTGGCTCAGCAGTAGGGGACGTCATCTTGCAACGGGTGGCGGAAGGTTTGACCGGTACGGTAGGTCCAGAGTGTACCGTGGCCAGATTGGGTGGAGATGAGTTTGCGATTTTGCTGCCTTGCGTGAAAAACGAAAAAGAGGTCATCAAGACCGTCAGCAGCATCTTGCATCACTTTGAACAGCCGATGGTCTTGGAAGGCAATGAGCTGTTTTTGACCGTGAGTGTCGGCCTGAGCCTCTATCCGTATGACGGAAGTGATCCCGAGTCGCTCATGAACCACGCCGATTCCGCCATGTACCAGGCGATGGAGATAAGCGGAAGCAGCTACCAATTTTATACAGCTGACATGAACAGGAAAGCCGTTGAGCAGGTGAAGCTGGAAAGCAGCTTGCGCAAGGCGCTGGAGCGTCAGGAGCTGATCGTATACTACCAGCCGCAGGTCGATTTGCAGACTGGGAAAGTAATCGGGACAGAGGCGCTGATCCGTTGGCAGCATCCCGAGTTGGGGCTGCTCTCCCCGACGAGCTTTATCCCGATTGCCGAAGAGACGGGCTTTATCATCCCGATCGGCGAATGGATATTGCGCTCCGCTTGTGAACAGACAAAAGCCTGGCAGCTGGCAGGCTATCCCCCCATCCGGGTAGCAGTGAACTTATCCTCGCGGCAATTTCAGCAAGAGCACTTGCTCGAGACGGTGACACGCGTCTTGTCGCAAACCTCGCTCGAACCGCATTTTCTGGAATTGGAAATTACCGAAAGCATCGCGATGAATAACGTCAACCACGTCATTGATACACTGCATCGTCTCAAGTCGCTCGGCGTCACGCTCGCCATCGACGATTTTGGCACGGGCTATTCGTCGCTCAGCTACCTGAGTCGCTTCCCGATCAACAATTTGAAAATTGATCGATCCTTCGTCAGCAATTTTACTTCGAGCCATGACGATGCTACGATTGTAAAAGCAATCATTTCATTGGCCAAAGGACTCAACCTTTACGTGACGGCTGAAGGCGTGGAGACGAGTCAGCAGGTAGAATTTTTACGCAAGCTTCACTGCAACAAGGTCCAAGGCTACCTATACAGCGAACCGCTGTCGGCAGCGGAGTTTGAGGCGAAGTTTTTACAGGCAGCCCGGTGGTAAGGTTGGATGGGCAAGACTCGCTGCAGCGCGTTCGCCGGTACAGACCTTGAGCTTCGATGCCGTACAGAGCTTTAATCAAGCAGGCCACGAATGGGCCTTGACTCATTTTGCCAATACGTTAGGCGTACATGTGACTGCAACCGGAATTGAGGGATAGAGCTTGTGTAGCGAACCATTGACATTACATACCGATAAATACCAGATCAACATGATGTACGCGCACTGGAAGAGCGGTACTCATCACAAGAGAACCATCTTTGAAGCCTATTTTCGCCGTTTGCCGTTTGGCAACGGCTATGCTGTTTTTGCCGGGCTGGAGCGGATTGTCCGCTACATCAACCAGCTGCGGTTTTCAGAGGAAGAGATTGCGTATCTGGCCGAACAGGAGGAGCACTACGACCAAGGATTTCTCGATGAGCTGCGGTCGTTCGACGCTGACTTCCTGGAG
>CAMIVR010000051.1 GCA_946402065.1 uncultured Brevibacillus sp.
CTCGGCCCAATCAAAAACTGGGGCCTTGAGCTGGAAAAATCTTCGATCGTCGTCAACTCGAAAATGGAAACGAACATCCCGGGCATCTATGGGGCCGGTGACATCGTGACGTACCCTGGCAAAGTCAAGCTGATTGCCGTCGGATTCGGCGAAGCGCCAACAGCGGTCAACAACGCGATGAGCTACATCAACCCGAGCGCTCGCGTACAGCCGATGCACTCGTCGAGCATGGAAAACTTCAAGTAAACCCTGCACGCTCGAAAAAGCGATACAGTCAGCCCTTGAGCTCTCAACGATTCAAGGGCTTTTTATTGCCCTGCATACTCCACTGCCAACTGGCACACAGTAGGTGCATGGAGGTGAAGTCGTGTGACAGAGGCAACCATATCGCTATGCCCTGTGTGCAACGGATTTGCAGAACTGCAGGCAAGCTGCCGGTCCTGTGGCAGCCGCTTGCTCGACGCCGGGAGACTGGCCGACTTTTTCGGCGCGTACAGTCCGTATGAGCCGATTGACGAAAGCAAGCTAAGCAACGGCTTCCTCGACCTTGCGGAGCGTATTTGCTTGCATGTGGGCTGGTGCCAAGCATGCAACAGCGAACAGCTCTACGGCATCGGCGAGTGGAGCTAGTTATTTTTTCGCTTTCTCGGCCTGCAATCTCGTCTCGTAATACTGGTTCATGGCTTGTACTTCTTCCAGCAGCTTGGGCAGCACCTGTTTGAGCTGCGTCGGGTTGTTCGCTTCGACAGCCTGGTCGAACTCCTCATTGACTGCCCGGTACTTCTGGAACAAATCGTGCTTTTTGCCATGCTCTTTCCCCTGGCTGCCTTTCCAGTGGGCTTTTTTCCATTCGCGTAATTGCGCGTGCATTTCCTCGCGGGAGATTTCGCCTGCCTCCCATTTTTTCTTCAACTCGCTTCGCTGCTCGTGCAGCTGCTTGTGGAACGTCTTGGCCTCCTCGTTCGGTTCAAGCGCCTCCCACTCTTTGACGAGCTTATCCCGAACCGCAAACGCGGCTTTCCAGTCGGCAGCGCTTTGGGGCGTATACTTGTCGACGAGGAGCTGCAAGTACATTTTTTGGTGCGTGGGGTAGTGAAATCGCTGAAGCTTGGCAAAGCAGCCTTCCCATTTTTCCATTTCATGGGCATGTCCGGCCGCCGGCAGCACGAATGTCAAGACAAACGACAAAACAAGCCATTTTGTCCATCTTGTTTTCATTTTCCATTCACTCCTTTTACAGAATATGGTCGTTCTATATTGCTTTTCCCCATTCACTTCAATAAAATGCAAAGGTGGGCACTTTCTTTATGTGGAAAAGTTGTGGAACGATCCGTCCATAATTATCACACATTCTGAATGTATACTGTCCTCGATTACACTGCGATATTACTGAATTGGAGGGTATTATTTGTGAAAAAGTTCGATATTTCTCTGCTGACCATAGCTGTTGTCATAGTTGGATTGGTCATTTTGGGCGTGAATCAAAAGCCTGCTGCCACAGAGGAATTGGCTGCTACGGTAAACGGTCAGCCGATAACGAAGGCCGAATATTACAAAGCGCTGGAATCACGCGACGGCATTGCTGTTGTGACGCGCCTGATCACGAATGCCCTGGTTGAGCAAGAGGCCAAGCGGTTGAATGTTACCGTGGATCCTGCTGAAGTGGACAAGGACATACAGGAATACAAGGACAAGCTGGGCGAAAAGCAATTTGAGCTGCTGTTGAAAACACAGCACCTGGCGAACGAAAAAGAGTTGTGGGAAAGACAGCGAATTTCCTTGTTGGGCAAAAAGATCATCGAGATCAAAACCAAAGAAACCGGGAAGAAGATGAAGTCTGCTGAGCTCGTCAAAGAACTCCGGGAAAAGGCCAACATTGAAATTTATACCATTCATAAGGACGAAAAAAATGACAACCCTGTGCAAGAATAGGTTGTCCAAAAATAAGAATGATCCCCAAATTCCGTTATACTAGGAATTGTGTTCCTCTTCATTATCTTGAAAGGAAATTGTCACTTCAATAGGTTTTTACTGGTAAAAATCATCCGATATGACCGGGAAAAAATTCCTGTATAGTGGCTGGCGATCCGGTCATACTATACTCATCGAGCCCGGTGGTCACCTAATCGAACACGCAACTGTCCTTTTAGGAGGCGATGTGCCGTGGATGATTTAACCGATCACCAACCGATAGTCGATTTGGAGAAATCAATTACTCTTTGATGCTTTGACTCTGTACCGGAGGTTGAGGAGCAAAAGAGAATAATCGATAGTACCCCAAACAAACGATCGGGCTCGATTTAAACAGCCGTCTCCATTTGGAGGCGGTTTTGTTGTTTCCGCTTTTTCGTTGGAGGGGCTGCAGTGGTGGGGAGAGAGGAAAGCGGATGGCTTTGACTGGTGCGGCGCTTGCAGGATGCAGGGATGTCCGGCTCCGCAAAGGTCCAAAACCATTCCGCTTTCCTCTCTCCCCGACAGACTGCTCGGTTGAACGGAAAAAGCGGAAAGATTATTAGGTAAAGTAATTTGAAAGTGAATCAGAGAAGTTATTTGGTGCGGTTGTGGGTTTATTCTCGCCTGTATTTGGTGGAGTACTTCTTGAGCCGGCCGAGTCGGTGGACATATAAAAACTCCCAGCTTCTATGCCTAGACTGGGAGCGTATTTTTAATTGAATGTCGGGTGATTAGCAGTCCTTATCGGGTTTGCCTGCAGCGGTAGCCGTACGGAAGGAAGAACCGCAGCCGCAGCTTGCGATGGCGTTCGGATTGTTCATCGTAAAGCCTCCGCCCATCATCGACTCCTTGTAATCGATCTCAAGCCCGTTGATATGCACGTAGCTTTCGGCATCAACGACGACTTTCAGCCCGTTTTCTTCGATCGTGTGGTCGCCTTCTTTGATTTCCTCGTCAAACCCCATGCCATAAGAAAACCCGCTGCAACCGCCGGGTCTTACACCCACACGCAAAAAGATATTCGGATTATTTTCAGCAGCCAACAATTCCTTTACTCTTTGAGTGGCTTGTTCTGTCAAATGAATCATGTCGTTCCCCTCCTTGCAGCTTGATGAAGCGTCCCGCTTGAATCCAGAGTCGCTTACTTTTAGTATACTAGGAAACAGCAAAACCAACAAGCTTCCCGCTATCCATATATATGCAGCCGCAGCCGTTTCGGCGCATTGACGGCCCTTGAGATTGGAAAACTGGCTACGCCAAGCTTTTGGGCGTAGCCTTAGTTGCGCTTATGTCGACAGGAATTTTTTATAAATTCCTATCGACCAAAAAGGGGGGACCTCCCCCCTTACGCAAAGTTTACTTTGCTTTCCATTATGTAAAAGCGATATGGTTTATATTTCACTGCACCCTTAGACAAGCTATGATCGATCTGGAGTAGTTCATTGTGAAGTTTATCAATTTCCTTACTGTAACGAAGTACATCCGGATGATTTAAACCGCACTCTAATCCCAACGTAACCATTTGCTGTCGAAGGAGTTCGATTTTTTCGAGTAATTTTTCCCGCATCTTATTCTCCTCCTGCCAAATAATAGATGGAACTTGGCTACCCTTATTCTACAGGAAGTTAATGTAAGTTTCAAACACATTTTTCCAAAGATCACGGAAAAAATACAATATTTTCTAGCGTTATTTGTAATAATTTACCACAACGCGTTTCCATCTGTGTTCTTATTGTCGCTTTGCGGAAAGAGAATTATAATAGTGAAGGTTTGAAAAATCGTTCCGATTCTAATTTCATGTAGAAAGGAGTCATTTCATGGCATAAAGACGCATGGTGCAAGCCCTCTGCTGAGGTGTTGCCAATTCGCTTGACCTGCACTTTATTCGCGGCCATGTAGATTATGCGATCCAGTCTGTGCGAACAGCCTATTGGAGACACCTTTTAAAAAGATTGAAAGGAAGCGGTAATGTGTCTATCCTGACGATCAATTCCCGGGACAAATCGCTGCAAGCCGTTGCCGACAAGGTAAAAAACGGCGAGCGACTGTCCATTCAAGACGGATTGGCCCTGTATGAATCAAATGACTTGCTCACGATCGGGCAACTGGCCGATTACGTCAATCAGCAAAAAAACGGTGACAACGTCTACTTTATTCAAAACATGTACATCAATCCGACGAACGTCTGTGAAGCGAGCTGTAAATTCTGTGGCTTCCGCCGCGACCTCGGAGAAGAAGGCGCGTATACGATGAGTATGGATGAGCTCCTGCACTATGTGGAGACGCGCTTCCACCCGGGTGTCCGGGAATTCCACATCGTCGGCGGCCACAATCAGCACATGGCGTTTGACTACTATCTGGATACCGTGCGCACCTTGAAAAGGGCGTATCCGGATGTCGCCATCAAAGCGTACACGGGAGCGGAAATCGAATTCTTTTCGCGAATCGCCGGCATCAGCTTCCGCGACGTGCTGGAAGAGCTGATCAAAGCCGGTCTGGATACGATGCCGGGCGGTGGCGCGGAGATTTTGACGGAGCGCTATCGCGAGAAGATGAGCCCGGAAAAAGCGAGCACGGATGACTGGCTGCGCGCTCACCGGACGGCTCACGAGCTCGGCTTGAAAACCCATGCGACGATGCTGTACGGTTCCATCGAAACGCTGGAAGAGCGGCTGATCCACATGGAGCGCGTCCGGCAATTGCAGGATGAGACCGGTGGCTTCCTCGTCTTTATCCCGCTGGCAGTCCAGCCGAAGAAAGTAACCGCCGGGGTAAAACGCCGCACATCCGCCATAGACGATTTGAAAACGATGGCGATCAGTCGCCTGATGCTGGACAATTTCCCTCATGTCAAAGCGTATTTCATCAACATCGGGACACAGCTCACACAAGTATCGCTCACGATGGGGACCTCTGATGTACATGGTACACTAATCGAGGAACGAATCAGTCACGCAGCAGGAGCCTTGACCCAGCAAGCCCTGACCGTCGATGAGCTGGTCTGGCTGATCAAGGGTGCGGGCAAAAAAGCTTTGGAACGGGATACATTCTACAACATAATTAAGGAACACTAGTAGGAAATGACTGATGCAGAGACGAACGTCACCTGTTTAAAAGGGGGACGAGAATGAACAAAGACTTCCCCCCTTAAAAGGGAAAGTCTTTTTCGAGTGAGTCTTCGTCCTCTTTTATTTTTCGTTTAATTTCTGCAAGCAGCTTGTCCGGCGTGGTAGCACTCACATAATCACCATTTACCAGGGCATACGGCTCAGCAAAGCATTCACCGCAGTTTCCCAGGCAGCCGTACTCCACCACGTCTACATCCAGATCAGGATCTTCTTCCAACGCTTTGATGACTTCTTCCGATTCGGACAATGCATTGCTTGCACAAAACTCAACGATTGCTTTCATTTTTGTTCACCTGTCTTTCCACGCCCGGCATATCGATGCGCAGTGCCTTCTCACTTATTGTACCGCGAACTGCGTAAAAATCCAGCGTAGAAGAGTGGAAAGCGTGCCGGACAAAAAAATGCACTGGATCGTTGAACCATACAAATACATCGGATGAGCAGAAAGGACCATACTCCTATGAAACAACTCGTTATCCTTGGTGGAGGTTACGGGGGGCTTCGAATCATCGAGCATTTGCTAACCCCTGATTTGCCAGATAATGTTTTTATAACATTAGTCGACCGTATGCCTTTTCATACGTTTAAAACAGAATTTTACGCACTGGCCGCAGGAACTGAGCCCGAGATGAAAATCCGCGTGCCGTTTCCGAACGATTCCCGGCTGAATGTCAAGTACGGGGAAGTCGAGCGGATCGGGCTGGATGAGAAAGCCGTTCACTTTGCCAACGGCGATACGCTCGAATACGACTGGCTGGTCATCGGCCTTGGCTGTGAGGACAAGTATCACAATATTCCCGGCGCGGACCAGTACACCCACTCGATTCAGACCTTGGGGGCAACGCGCCAAACCTATACCGCGATCAACAACGTCAACCCGAACGGGTATGTGACGGTAGTCGGCGGCGGATTGAGCGGGGTGGAAGTCGCATCGGAGCTGCGCGAAAGCCGTCCCGACCTGAACATTCGCATTCTCGACCGCGGGGAAAGCATCCTCAGCCCATTCCCGAAAAAGCTGCAGGATTACGCTTCCCAGTGGTTCCACGAGCACGACGTCGAGCTGATCTCGATGGCGCAGGTCAACCGGGTCGAGCCGGGCGTCGTCTACAACCACGACCAGCAGATCCAGAGCGACGCGATTATCTGGACAGCCGGTATCCAGGCCAACCGCGTCGTCCGCAACCTGCCTGTAGAACAGGACAACATCGGTCGCGTCAAGCTGAACCAGTACCATCAAATCCCGAGCTATCCGGATGTCTATGTCGTCGGTGACTGTGCCAGCTTGCCATTTGCGCCGAGCGCCCAATTGGCAGAGTTCCAGGGAGAGCAAATCGCCCTGATTTTGAAAAAGGACATGAAGGAAGAAGAATACCCGGCCAGCCTGCCGATCATCAAGCTGAAAGGAACATTGGGCTCCCTCGGCAAGAAAGAAGGCTTTGGCGTGATGGGAAAAGTCTCGCTTGTCGGGCAAATGCCGCGCGTGATGAAAAGCGGTGTGCTCTGGCTGTACAAAAAGCACCTGGGCTAAATAACAATCCTGTAGCAAAAGGCGGAACCGCTCGGCTTGCGAAGCGGTCCCGCCTTTTTTTCCCTGTCACGGCAGGGGGGATTGCCTATACTAGACGCATAGCTCTTGCAGCATTTTTTCAAATTCGTTCGGCGGAAGAGGTGGGCTGTAGAGAAAGCCCTGCATTTCGTTGCATTTGCCCGCCGACAAAAACTGCCGCTGTTCCTCCGTCTCCACCCCTTCCGCAATCACGTTGAGCTGGAGGCTATGCCCCAGTGAGATGATGTAGGAAACGATCGCCGCATCGTCAAGGTCGATGGAAATATCGCGGACGAACGACTGATCGATTTTCAGCGTGTCGATCGGAAATTTCTTCAGGTAGCTGAGCGAGGAATAACCTGTGCCAAAATCGTCGATGGCGATATGGATGCCTAAATCCTTCAGTTTGCAAATCGTCGAAATTGCCGCCTCGGCATCGTTCATGGTCGTCCCTTCAGTGATTTCCAGCTCCAGATACTTCGCTTCCAGCCCGGTCTCCTCCAAAATCTGCGCCACTGTCTCTACGAGATCTCGCTGCTGAAATTGCCGGGCGGAGAGATTGACCGCGACGCGAATCGGCGGATAGCCGGCGAGCTGCCACGCTTTGTTCTGGGCACATGCGGTCCGCAAGACAAAGTTGTCGATGTGGACAATCAGCTCCGTCTCCTCTGCCAGCGGGATAAATTTGCCTGGGGAAATCTGCCCTTGCTGCGGATGGTACCAGCGCACCAGCGCTTCCATTCCGATCAGCCGATTCGTATGCAGATTCACACGCGGCTGATAGTGTACGTACAGCTCCGAGCGCTCAATTGCCTTGCGCAGATCGCTTTCCAACGACAGCTTCTCCAGCAGCATGCCGGCATTGATCGACGGCGTATAGAACTGGTAGTTGTTGCGTCCGTGGTCCTTGGCCCGATTCATGGCGGCGTTGGCGTTGCGGACCAGTGTTTTATTATCCATGCCGTCATCCGGGTAGATGCTGATGCCGATGCTTGTCGTGATGTACAGCTCATGCCCTTCGACGATATACGGCTGGGAGAACGCATTGGTGAGCTTCTGGGCGATTTTCGCTGCATCCTCAACCTGCTCGATATCCGAGAGGATGATTTTGAACTGGTCTCCCCCCAACCGGCACAGCGTATCCCCCTCGTGCAGGCAGTCAGACAGGCGTGCGGCCACTTCCTTGAGCAGGAGGTCGCCAATCGTATGGCTGAGCGTATCGTTGATCAGCTTGAAGCGATCCAGGTCAAGAAACAGCACGGCGAGTTTCTGGTCATTGCGGCTCGCCTGAGAGATCGCGATACTCAGCCGATCCTGGAACAGAATCCGGTTGGGCAGCCCTGTCAGAGCGTCGTAATACGATTGGTGCCTGATCTGCTCTTCGTGTTTCTTCTGTTCGGTCACATCGCGGAAGTACCAGATTCGCCCGTACAGCTGACCGTTTGCGGACAGGACCGCCTGTGTGTACATTTCGTAAATACTGCCGTTATGCAAATGCATAATGTCACGGCAAACGAGCAACGGGTCGTTTTTCATCTCAAACACGCTATCGGCAAACTGGTCGCTTTCCAGTATTTTCGGCAGCACATACGTTTCTATCGGTCCAATCCCCACTGTTTCGATCGATTCTTCGGGGATTTGCCATAGCTCGATAAACCGGGTGTTGTAGTGGAGCACTTTTTGCTGTCCGTCGACGATGAGAATCCCGTCAATCGCCGCTTCCTGGGTCGCCTTGAGGATAGCATTGCTGATCACCAGCTCTTCTTCCGCCAGCTTGCGCTCCAATTCCGCCGAAGCACGTATGGCGAAAATTTTCAGCATGGATTCAATCAGCTCGATATTGTGCATCGGCTTGGAGTCAACGACCAGCAGTACGCCTGTCATCGTCTGGTTGGAGTCGAGCAGCGGAATGTTGATAAAGCTGGCTACTTCCAGATCAACCAGCGGCGTCAGCTGCAGTACGTCCTCTCCTGCCACGGTAGCGTTCATCTGCCCGACGCATGCCGGAGTCATTTCAAACGCAAAGTTTTCCCGATTTTCCCCATGCGAATAGACGGCGATCGTTTTTACCCGGTTATCGCTCCCTGGCACGATGGTTCCGATCAATGCACAATCAACCCGCAGCACTTTAGCCAGCTGCTCGACCAACGAGTGAAAAAACGCCTCACCAGTCGCAGTCGATACCCCTTGGGCAATCTGGTGGAGCGCATCCTCCGCCCGCTTGCGCTCGGTAATCTCCGAGACAAATCCCACCACTTCCGCGAGATGGGCGGCTCCAAGCGCATCCGTCTCGTATATCGGTTTCATGTATGTATGAAAATGGCGGTCCCCCGCCTCTGTCGTGAAGTCGACCGTCTCGCCCGAAAATGCCTGTGTGATCGCCTCGATCATCATCGGTACGTTCGTTTCATCGAAGATGTCATGGACAGATTTATCGAGTATTTTCTCCGTCGTGATGCCCCATTCTTCGGCAAGCGCCCCTTCATTCAGGGTAAAGTGAATCATCCCCTCACCGGCGCGCTGGCTGATAAAAATCATGTGCGGCAGCATCCGGACCGTTTTTTTAAAATCTTCCGCCAATTTCAGCCGGTCACGTTCCACTTTTCGCAGCTCGGTAATGTCGACGGCCGATCCGATCACCTCGATGACGCGGTTATTGACCACAATCGGCGACAGCGAATTGTAAAAGATTCGTCGGCCATAGCCGAACTCAAAGATGACGTCTTCGCCTTGAAGCGCTTTTTCAATATGGACGGACAGTTCATCTGCATGCTGTGCCCCAACCAACTCGGTCAATGTCTTGCCAAACAGGCGGTCCGTGGAAATATGCATCTGCTTCAACAGCTTGCCTTCCATCAGCGTCACGACGACCTCGCCATCGTCTTGCGGCTGTAGTCTGTACACGAGGCTTTGAATGTTTTGTACGGTTTGATAAAATTCCTGAAGTGCTTCGTTTACCGTTCCCTCCAGCTCCTGAACACGCTCGCGCAACAGCTTGATTTCCTGCAACATGGCTGCTTCCGAGGGATTCTGCCTGGCCGTATACCCGAGCTTGGCGTCGGGGTTGAACGGTTGTTTGTGATCGGTCAAGGTACCTACCCCCTACATTAGAACCTCCAAAATAGACACTAGATAAAAAAAAAGCGACAATTCGTACAGGGTGATTCAAATGTGGAATAGAATCGATTGGCTGATCTTTTCGACAAATGTTTCCAACTTTCCTGCTTGACCCGGCGCCCCAAGTTGAAAAAGCTTTGATGGGGATGAAAACCTGGGGGCCTTGTTACTATGCAGCCGTGGTTGGAGGGCGATTGGGAATCAAAAAACCGAACAAAATTTGTTCGGTCCCTCATCTTTTACTAATCCGGATATAAGGTACTTGCTTGCGCTCATACGTGCCGTCAAGCGTGTTTTCCTGAATGACGTCCAGCTTGATCAGGCTGGCAATTTTGCCCGGGTCAGCCTTGGACAGCAGCCGCCAGATGGAAGCGTCGGGCAGTGCGTTGAACAGACGGTTGTCATCGTACTCGCGTCGCTCTTGAAGCGAGACGGTCAATTTGTAAAAGTCTGTATCGTAGGAACCCGGAACGGGACAAGACTGCAGGATTTGTGCCCGTAATTGCTCAAGCTCTTCTTCTACCTGCTTCTGTCGCAGCTTCAATTCGTGATAACGCGCCAGCTTGTGTTCCATGCGCTTCACTCCCTTGTCCGTTTTTATCATGTATATGACAAAAACAGCTAAGGGAGAACCTTTACAGCTCGGACGATTCGACGTTTTGCGCAGGAGTGAGGCCGCAGCTTTCCAGCTTTGCGAAAATATCTTTTAATTTCGGGTTTCCTTCCCCGACAATTTCCCCGGAAATTACGACAAGCGGGTACCATAAATCCTCATCGACAATCCGTCTGGCCCAGAGTGCGTCTTCTTCTGTCTCTGGCTGCTGAAAGTCACAGTATTGCACAGCCGTTTTATCCGTGCCGAATTTCCGCGAGATTGCCGCTTCCAGCCATGTCGCCGTCTCTTTTGCCGATGGTAAATTTACACAGCTTGCGCACAATTGCTCCGTACCGTAGACTTTAATTGCTACTCTCATCGCCATTCCCCTTATGATTTTATGGTCAACGTCATTATAGCACGCGCGGAATGTTTAAGACACATTATGACGCTTTTAAAATAACAAAGCATATTCATTCATAGATTTCTTGTCAAAAGGGGATTATAATAAAGATATGCAGCGTCGCTATTTCGGCTGCCCAAACATTTGAAATTCCGTATTCATAATAAAGGAGTGAATCACAATGGAAATGATGGACCAAGTACAAGAAGTCCTCGATAAGCTTCGCCCCTACCTGCAACGTGACGGCGGAGACGTGCAACTCGTTGACGTCGAGGATGGCGTCGTCAAACTGCGCTTGATGGGTGCATGCGGCAGCTGCCCTTCCTCTACCATTACGCTGAAAGCCGGGATCGAACGCGCATTGCTGGAAGAAATCCCGGGAATTACCGAAGTACAACAAGTATTCTAGGCGACCGCAACCCCCTGAATTGTCAGGGGGTTATTTTTTTGCCATGATTAGAAACCGCGGCTCATCCAAGGCAATTGGCGCAGCTTTAGGTCGAGCGGACTTTATATCAATTCCTATCGACCGAAAAAGCGGATGACCCGCTCGGCATATTCGTCCGGGTATAGCCGGTAGCTGCGAACGTGATCGGCGTCGGGCACGAGCCAGAGCTGGCCGGTACGCTCGTTCGCCCGCTCAAGCAGGCGGCAGCTTTCCGTATACGGAATCGTCTGGTCAGCCAGGCCGTGGATGAACAGGATCGGTCGCGGCGAAAAGCGCTCAACTGCTTGCCACGGATTGACTTTATGTATATTGGCCCGAATCAACAATGGAACAATTTTCAAAATAACCCAGGTAAAGGGCAAGTGTGGAAGTCCAGTCCAACGCGGCATGTTTTCACCCAGGTAGCGCCGTAACGAAGAAAACGGCGAATCCGCCACGACAGCCTGCACCCGATCATCATCAGCCGCCGCCAACAGAGCGGTCGAAGCCCCCATGGAAAAACCGACCAGTCCGATGTAGCCGCCTGGCCGGCGTGTGGCGATGAAATCAACCGCTCCGAGTACGTCACGCTGTTCGTAGTACCCGACACTCGTCACGCGCCCGCCCGACTGGCCTGCATTGCGAAAATCAAACATCAGCACGTCAAAACCGGCGCGAACGAGTCGCGCTGCCAACGCCAATGCGGGCAAATGCGGCTCCTGCCGATTTTGACTGTAGCCGTGGGCAAAAATGATCGTCTTTCCGTTTGCTTTCACGTGATTAGCCTCGGCAGTCATATACCACCCGCTTAGCTGCACGCGATCGTCACGGCTCGTAAAGCTGACCTCTTCATACGCTTCAATGCCGTATTCGCCGGGCTGCGTATCGAGTGGCTTGCGTGCCGGCGTAATCAGCTTCCACCCTACCCTCAGAGCGATGGTCAACACCGCCGCACCAATCAGGAGAAGCAGCCCGACGGCAATCAGGATCACTGTCTTCATTGTACGCTGCGGCTCCTTTCCCTCCTGGCTGGCAGCAGTCTGTACCGGCCGGAATCGATGGGGCTGCGAACACTTTCCCGCCAATCCAGCCTGCTTGCCGCCGTCAACTGTCAACTACTGCCCGCTTTGCGATATGAGGAGCTGCCGGTTTCATGAGCCGGGCGCTGCTTGTCGCTCTCCGACCGCCAAAGCCAGTCTACCGTGGGAATGACTGCTCCGAAGCGGTTGCTCACCAGCGTCGGAAACTGGCTGAGCGCCACTTCCAAATAATCCAGCTCCTCGTCTAATTGTACTCGCCATGACGCCTGCTGACCAACCTCCCGCTCTTCTATCGGGATGTCTTTGTACACCTCGACCAGCTTGAAGAAACGACCGGGATACAACAGCAGCGCGTACATCATCGCATACTCTTCATCGCGCAGTGTCGACACACTGTTATACCCCTCCAGAAAGTCCGCGATTTTCTCCGGATTCCATCCGCTGCGCCGCACTTCCGCTTTGATCCATTGACCGATGTCCCGTGAGCGCATATCCTGCACCCAGTTCCATTCTCCCCCGAAGTGCGGGCGTTGCCCGGCTGCAAAGACGATGAACCCGTCGTCAAAATTCTGAAATGCAATCTTGCCGAATGCCGCTGACTCTTTGACCATCCTCTGATACCCTGAATCGGTCAGGTATTGAACGGATGTATCAGCCAACTGATGAACGTACGTATACGACGTCAGCAAGTATTCATCAAAGGGATGGCCCTCTCCTCCCTCGACTTCAAGCGCATCGCGCCGCGACTCATACTGGCGGATTTTCTTGCGCCACATGCCGGGCCAACTGCCAAGTGAATTGTACGGCTCATAGAGTCGATCACCGCTGAAGGAGCGCGTAGCCAGGTGAAACTGGGCCAGCGCTTCTCCCAATGCATATGTCTCTTTCGATGGAAGCGATTCACGAACCTCTTTCTGTATATAATACATGTCGTCGCCCACAATAAAAAAGGGCTCATGTTCTGTTGTGTGCACACACGGCAGCAGCTGCAGCTCGTTTTTTTGACGGGCGATGTGCTGCTTTATCCGTTCGATGAATTTATGCTTGTTCCGATAGCTTACAGGGCATGTGTATAAATAAAATCCGCCTTCGCTTGTTTTTAGCAGGGTGCGCCCTCCTGCTTCCGCTATTTCATAGAGGGTAAAGCCGTATTTCTCCTCCAGCTGACTTGCCAGCTCTTCCATTTTTTTACGCCTCCTCGCAATCCAGTATCTCTACGCTGCCATATCTTATGAAATCTGGGCGGGAGAGGTGCCTATTTTTCAAAACCGACCGTTTTGCACGAACCTCCACGAAATGATTGGGCAGCCTACATTGCGATTCTTGAAACGGAAAGAAGGGATGTAAATGACTGATCATGTACATAGCGGCCTCGTGCGGCAAAAGACGTATGAACTGCTGGCGCTGCGCGGCGTGAGTCTGGAGGATATCGCGGACATCGTCTTATTTTTGCAGAAGGATTACGTTCCGGATTTGAGTACCGATATCTGTCTGGAGAGCATCGAAGCTGTTCTGAACAAACGCGAGGTGCAAAACGCGCTGCTCACCGGCATTCAGCTCGACATGCTGGCTGAGCAGCATCAACTGCTCTCCCCGCTGCAGGAAATTATCGAGGCGGATGAATCGCTCTACGGCGTAGACGAGGTACTGTCGCTGGCGATCGTAAACATTTACGGCAGCATTGGCTTTACCAACTTCGGCTATGTCGACAAAATCAAATACGGCATTCTGGCTGAGCTAAACGACAAGCGCAACGGCGTCCATACGTTTCTCGACGATCTCGTCGGGGCCGTAGCCGCTGCCGCCTCAAGTCGCATCGCCCATCGCCATAGGCGTGACATGGAGGACACCCCCAGGCAAGTGACTGAAAGTGACGGACCATAGCAAAAAAGTCATCCCGACGCCAACCTGTTTGTTGAGCCGGGTGACTTTTTCGTGCAGCTTGAATGGTTTGCCTAGTGCTTAGGCAACCAGCTGTACATATATGCGGTGTCCTCGGATTCCTGTGCTTGCTTCACAACTCGCAGCGGACGAAACGTATCAATCATCACTGCCAATTCCCTGGTCTCTGTCTTGCCGATGCTCTCCTCCATCTTGCCTGGGTGCGGACCGTGCGGCAGTCCGCTCGGATGCAGTGTAATCGAGCCTTCCTCAATCCCCCGTCGGCTCATGAAATCTCCGTCGGCGTAATACAGCACCTCATCGCTTTCGACGTTGCTGTGTACGTACGGAGCAGGGATCGCTTGCGGATGGTAGTCGTAGAGACGGGGGACGAACGAACACACGACGTAATTGTGCGCTTCGAACGTCTGATGCACAGGCGGGGGCTGATGGACGCGTCCGGTAATCGGTTCGAAATCGTGGATGCTGAAGGCGTACGGGAACAGATAGCCATCCCAGCCAACCGCATCGAGCGGATGAAAATCGTACCGATACGAGGTCAGCATGCCCTGTGCGCGCACACGCACTTCAAAATCCCCCTGCTCATCCTTGGGCTCCAATCGCTCCGGAGTGCGAAAATCGCGCTCGCAGAAGGGCGAATGCTCGAGCAATTGACCGTGCTCATTGCGATAGCGTTTTGGCGGAACGATTTCCGAAATGGATTCGACGACGAGAAAGCGGGCTTCGTCCGTCTCCAGCACGACTCGATAGGTCGTTCCGATGGGAATGACCAGATAGTCGCCGGGATGAAAAGCCAGCTCTCCAAAGATCGTTTCCAGCCTGCCCCGCCCTTCGTGCACGTACAGCAGCTCATCGCCCTCTCCGTTGCGATAAAAGTACGGCATCTGCTGGGTCGGACGAGCTACACCGATGGCCAGGTCGTCATTGGCCAGGATGATTTTTCTCGCTTCCAAAAAATCGCCGCCCGCCGGCGTGTTCCATGTGCGGAAATGGCGATGCTTGACAGGGCCGCGCTCCTCGAACTCATAGACGATCTCCCTGATTTTGCTCGCTTCTCTTACCTGTGTCGGCGGATTGATGTGATAAATCAGCGATTGAATACCGGAAAACCCCTTTGTGCCCATCAGTTGTTCATAGTACAGTCCGCCGTCCTCCTTGCGAAACTGCGTATGTCGTTTATGCGGGATTTTTCCCATTTTGACATAATGCGGCATGAACGCTCCCCCCTCGTTTTATGACAGCACTTCGCGCAGCACGAAAATTCACTCCTTCAATCGGCTTGCCAGGCTGATAAACACTGAGCTGCGCCAATTGTTCACGCGGATCAATTTTTTGTCCCAAGATTCCCATAGTCGACTCCCCCACGCTCAGATCTTGCCGCGCACTACCTACCATTTGGCTACCATCCATTTGTTACTGAATTATCTGGATCATACAACGCATTGTTTCTTTCTGCAAACGCTTACATTAACGCGTTTACTCGTTTCTCCTTTGATCCATTTATCCTTTTCAACGCTAAAGCAGAGGGGCAATACGGATCATTGGAAAAAAAAGTCAGACTGGACAACGGCTGACCATTACGATATGACGCTAGCTTAATCGACCTGCGTCTTCCGTGAAAGCGGCAGAAGCCTCACGCCACCAGGTTTGCAAATCTGGCGTGCAGTACGTCGGGTGAATCCTGTCGCAGCCAAGCAGCTTGAGCGCCGCGTCGATAATCAGCGCCTGCGGCTTGCCGACGACGATTGGCGCCACGCCGGAAGCGACGCTGATCGCAGCGAGCCTCTCTCATTCTACGTGTTTTTATCCAGGCTTGCAATCGGGCAAGGCTATGGTCGACGACATGTACCGCCTTCGCGAAGTGGAGCGGACCGGACCGGACAGAAAACGTTTGAATGCTGTCCAGTCATCGCCGAGTATCTTCCATTGACCCAAAACTACTTCCGTGGTAGGATAATAGCGACTTTTTAGTAGTGGAGGGATAACGATGACGACTGCAAATAAACGCACGCTTTTGATAAGTCTGTGTATTGTGATTGTAGTAGCTGTAGCCCTGGTTTTTCTGCTCAAGCCAACCGATAACTCGCCGTTTGTACCACTGTTTTCGTACGATTTAGATAAAAATCAAATGGAACAGGTGAAAACCTATCTGACAAAGCAAAAGATTGACTTTCAGGTCGATAAATCTGCAGGTATACAGGTTCATGAAAGCAAACGGGATGATATTCTGGTAGATATAGCAACACAAGGCATCCCATCCAAATAATAAAAAAATGTCCTCATAGGAAATCCTGCGAGGACATTTTTTTACTTCCCAAATTCCCCAGTCTATTTCGCCACACCTGTATAAATGCGGATCGCGTCTCTGAGGAATTCAGCCATCCCGGGCTGCCTTTCGTAATACGCCTTGAACCGTTCATCGTCCACGTACATTTGGGCGATGCCGGCGTGGGCTTCCTTGCTGTATTCGCTCCAGTAATAGGTAAGCCACTTCTTATGAAGCTCCGCCGTTTTTTGCGCGATGTCGCTTGCCGGGTTGCCCGTCGCAAACGCTTCGGCCAGCGTCGTCAGGATCTCATCTGCCAGACGGGTTACTTCCTCATACTCTTCTTGGGTCATGCCCTTCAGTTTTTCATTGGAGCGGTTCACGACGTCATCGCCGTATTTCGCACGGACCTCTTTTCCGTACTTCGCCTCATTATCGTCTATCAGCTGCTGCTTGAAGCCTGCGAACTTCTCTTGATCGGTCATGGTTATTCTCCCTTCCGCTGAAGCAATCGTTTTTTCCACGTTGGCGATCAATACATCCAACTGTTTTCTTTTGTCGAGGAGTTGTTCACGGTGTTCCCGAAGAGCTTTGGCTCCGTCATAGGCAGGGGAGGTGACGATTTCTTTGATCACGTCCAGACTGACCCCCAATTCCTTGTAAAACAGGATTTGCTGCAGGCGGTCTACTTCCTTCTGACCATAGATCCGGTATCCCGACGAGTTGATTCTGGCCGGCTTCAGAATCCCGATCTCATCGTAATACCGCAGCGTTCTCGTACTGACTCCTGCCAACTGTCCCAGCTTCTGTACGGTGTATTCCATGTGTTCACCTCCTGACATCCTAACTGTACACCTTTACGTAAGCGTCAAGGTCAAGACTTATTTTTCGGGAAAGAGTAAGGGCTATGGTGGTGGGGAGAGCAAAGAGGGATAGGCTCAAGTCTGGTGAGACGCTTGCAGGATGCTGGGAGTGAGCACCTGATCAGATTCAACAGGCGAAAAGAATAACGGGCGCTGTCACTTGCGGAGCGTTCTCTTCTTGGCGATTCCCCTCGCCTCCACCGCGCCAACGGTTACACGATGAAAAAATCCACTCAAATTGCGAGTGGATAGGTGCCCATCAGTTATTGTTTTTCCGCTTCCCGAATGTGGAAGACGCAATGCTCGCCGCCTTTTGCCATGCACGAGGCCTGATTCACATCAGCGCCCAGCACACGGCGAAACAACGAGAGCTCGCAGTTGCACGCCTGGGTAAATTCCCTGGCAACTTGCGCGATCGGACAGTTAAATTCTTTTATCGTAAACGTTCCGTTCTCGTCTTTCTCCCATTCGACCATATAGCCTTTTTGATTTTGCAATTCGGCCAACATCGCGACACGCTGCTCCAACTGGCCGTTTATTTGTGCGCTGTACTGTTCTTCGAGGCGATTTTCCCTTCGCTTGAAGAGCTCTTCTATTTTTTCTCTTCCGTCCATCTCCTTGATATCCCGCAAAAAATCAAGTGTCAAGTGAGAGTAGTTGCGCGGGAACAGTTCGTCCGCTTCCATCGATAAAGAATATACGTTAGTGGGTCGCCCCATCGCTTGGCGCACAAGTGAAGACTTGATCAAATTGTCCCGTTCCAGAGTGTTTAAGTGTCGCCGTACCGCCATCTCGGTAATACCCAAATCGACAGCAATGTCACTGACCGGCAAGGGGCCTTTGACCTTCAACATATTGAGAATCTGGTCGCGGGTAGAATTAGTATCGCTTGTCATCAATCTTCACCGCCCTCCTATGTGTATTCTATCGCATTTATGCGCTTTAGTAAACTAATGATATTTATTTGTTTATAAAATACACTCAAATCTATGCTCTATGCTCTACGCTAAAATAACTCTTTTTGCAAGTACGCCCTTACAGCCGGAGCAAACTGTTCCAGTGCCGGCAGCGCAGCACGAGCTACGTTGAGCATCCGGGCATGGTCAATTTCGGTATATTCATTGATCAACTGCTTGCGGAAGGAGACTGCTTCCGTCAGCATGCCTGCCTGGTGTTCATCTACCACCCGCTCGTCCCGCAAAATCTCGACAATATCCACATAGCTGCCTGGATCGCGCATAATGAACCCGTCGATCAGCGAGTTTCCTACGTCGGCAATCGCTTCGATCGACAGGTGCAAGGCCCGCTCGATTGCAGCGAGCTGGATGCGATTGGAGAGCAAAGCGCTGTTCTCTTGGCTGATCAATTCCTTGAGCAGCTCAAGCATTTGCTTGTTGTGAGCAAGTACACGGTCTATTTTGATCGTATCTACGTCGTACACGGCAACCCCCGCCTATTTGAAGTTGGTTTACTTTTGATTCTGACCCTTTTTCTTCCTGGAAGCCCTCTTGGCGTACCAGACAAGGCCTACAAACGTAAGCACGAGTACAAGCAGGACCAATTCTCCTTCTGATGCGTATGAATTCACCGGCTTCACCTCTTTTCTTCAATCAGTATACCAGAATTATCACGGCTGTCACGAAGTAGCTGGCCAAGCCGGCTTCTTGTGTTAAAATGTGAAGGAGAATACGGACCGACAGGCACCGAGGAGGAACGATCATGGATAGAGAACTTGCCCTGGAAGTCGTCAGGGTGACAGAAGTAGCCGCGCTCGCTTCGGCACAGTGGCTTGGCCGGGGGAAGAAGAACGAAGCGGACGGCGCAGCTACCAGTGCCATGCGGGCGATGTTTGACACGATCGCCATGCGCGGTACGGTCGTCATCGGCGAAGGTGAGCTGGATGAGGCCCCTATGCTCTACATCGGCGAACAATTGGGCACGCAGGATGCGGACGCACCGGAAGTCGACATCGCTGTCGATCCGCTGGAAGGAACGACCATCGTCGCCAAAGGCACCAGCAATGCGCTGTCGGTCGTCTCGATTGGAGATCGCGGCACACTCCTGCACGCTCCGGACATGTACATGATGAAAATCGTCGTCGGACCTCGTGCAGCCGGATTGATCGCCTTCGAGGATCCGGTCGAAAAAATGATTGACACGGTGGCGAAGGCCCATCAAAAACGGGTGCAGGATGTTACTGTAATCATCCAGGAGCGCGAGCGGCATCAGCACATCATCGATGCGGTACGGGAAAAAGGAGCACGCGTCAAGCTGTTTGGCGACGGCGATGTCGGAGCAGCCATTGCCGCCTGCATGCCTGAGACGGGCATAGACTTGTTCATCGGCATTGGCGGGGCACCCGAGGGAGTGATCAGCGCCTGCGCGATCAAATGTCTGGGCGGCGATATGCTGGCCCAACTCAGGCCGCAGAACGAAGCCGAGCGCGAGCGCTGTATCCGCATGGGTCTGAGCAATCCGGAACAGGTGTTGACCCTGTCTGACCTCGTCTCGGGGGATGATGCCATCTTCGCTGCTACGGGCGTATCGGACGGCGAGCTGCTGCAGGGCGTCCGCTATTTGGGCAATGATGTCGTGGAGACACATTCCCTGGTCATGCGGGCCAAGACAAAGACCGTGCGCTTTATCCGCGCCCTGCATCATCCGGATCACAAACCAAACCTCGTATGGAAGTAGGGATATCTCCATGTCAAATGATCTGTTTTACCTGTACGATGAGACGGAAGAGACGCGTACACGCTTTGTCAGCTTCATGGTGGAAACGGTCCGCTTTGATCTGGCGATTACCACGACGAACCGCTTTTACGGAAAAAAACTGGTGATCAACATTCAAAACGGCAGGAGTGCGATTATCGGTCACGATGATCTGGATGAGGACGGATACCTCGCTTACGCCTTCCAGTTGACGGATGAAGAGGCCGAGGAGCTGAGAAGCTTTCTCGCCGGAGTTATTTAGCGTCCGCTACCAGGAGAACGTGTCTCGGAACTGTGGTAGTGGGCGAGAGAAAAGACGAGCGTCTTCTCCAATCTTTTGAGCCTATTCAACGTAAAAAAACGCCCGCTTGGATTGTTTCATCACAAGCGTGGCGTTTTTGATTATTTTTTTCCTTCCGGTGCGCTGGCCGGGTTTTTCGCAGCGCCTGTCGGGATTTTATCACGGCCTGCCCGATTCTGATTTTTGTTTTTTTCAGTACGGTCCTGCCCAGGTCGATCCGGGCGTGCTGATCGCTGATCTTTTCGCTGCGGTCTCGGGGCCCGATCTTGACGCATCGGCCGCGCGTAGCGATTCATCTGCTCCCGATTCGCGGATGCCGGCGACTCTGCCTGCTCCGCCAGCTCAGCCTCGACACCCGTTCCATCGCCGTCTGTTCGCAGGACGGCCTTTGTTCGCCGCAGGACAAAATAAGGACAGCCAAAGTTGCAAAACTCCTGCAGGTATTCATCGAGCGTCGCAATTTTTTGCTCAAACGGAACTTTTCGATTCGTGTTCTCGTAGAAGCCGCGCAGTCGAAGCTGTCCGTAGCCCCAGTCGCCGACAATATAATCGTACTTGTCCAAAATATCACTGTAGCGTTCCTTAAACATTTCCGGATTCCAACCGTTGCGGCTTTCCTCAATAAGCTCATACGTACCGGCTTGCATGCGAATCAAACGCGTTTCCTCCTTTAGCGAGAACATCGCTTACATCTTACCACATTTTCAGCAGCAACACATATAATTCCCACGAAAATGAAACAGCGCAAACGGGCAAGATACTTGCAGGAGGTGTAAGCATGAAAAAAACATGGGCTTACGGTACACTTGCAGCAATTGCATTGTTAGCAACAACAGCTTGTGGATATCGCGCAGCAACTCCTAACAAACCCACTACGCAAAGTCTGACGGCGCGGGACGGTTATTACGGTACAACCGCGAACCCAGGCAGTTATTCGCGTTATGGCGTGACCAGCTATGACGGGATCGGTACCAACGCGTATGGCCTGAACCGCGGCGACGGCTTTTTCGGTACAACCGGCACCGGTAGATACACAGGTGCTAATCCGGGGGCGTATAATGCGTTCGGATCGACCGGGATTACCGGCGCGACCACTTACGGTACCGGCGGTTATGGCACGTCTGGTATGTTTGGCACCAGAGGTACGCATGGCGTTACCGGAGGCTATGGCACGACCGGAACATATGGCACCAGCGGCTATGGCACAACGTACGGCACAGGGCTGAACGGCACCGGAGCCTATGGAACAGGTACCTATGGAGCCAGAACGTACGGTACGACTTACGGCACGAGTGCATACAGCACGTCCGGTGCCAATGCGTACACCTCTCCGTATGCCGGCACGAATTCCTACACCTCCCCATACGCCGGCAACAAATCGATTTACCATGAGACGGGTATGCGTACGACCCAAACAAACATGCCGCACACCGGTTATGCCAAGGCAGACGCTACGCACTTGCGAACGGCGGCGAACGCGCAAAATCAGGTTTACGTCGACCGCAACGTCCTTGCCCGTGCAGTCGCAAACGTTACCAGCTCCGTACCTGGCGTGCAGCACTCTACCGTGCTGGTAACTGACCGGGAGATCTTCGTCGGTCTTCGCAATACCGACAAAGATAAAAGCGCTGCCAAGGAAAAAGCAAAGATGAACGCCATGTCGATTTCCCCGCGTTACTATCGGGTATACGTCTCTGATGACCCTCGCATGGCTGACGAGCTGACGCGTGTAGCCAGCCGGGTAGGCAATGTCAGTGCTCACATGCCGAAAAACGATACGCAAATCAACAGCCTCGTCCGCAGCTTTGGCGGCACAGTAGACGGCCATATGGGAGCAAGAGCGACGACCCATCATACCGGAACGGGCACGCATACAGGCACACGATAGTCTTGTGTATGTTAAATCCCCTACCTTGCGACAGCAAGCGTAGGGGATTTTCTATCTCATCTGCGATTACATCGACCGGGCAATCGTCTCTTTTGCTGCATTGGCCTGCTCGTGGGCATGGTAGGAGCTGCGGACCAGCGGCCCTGCCTCGACATGGCTAAAGCCACGCTTCATGCCTTCTTCCCGCAGCTGGGCAAACTCGTCGGGATGGTAAAATTTTTCTACGTTCAAATGTTTTTTCGTCGGCTGCAGATACTGGCCGATGGTCATAATGTTGACATCGACAGCGCGCAAATCATCCATCGTCTCCAGAATTTCGTCCACAGTCTCGCCAACGCCAATCATCAGGCTTGATTTCGTCGGGATCGACGGCTGCAGTTCTTTTGAACGGCGCAAGAGCTCAAGCGTTCGGTCGTACTTGGCTCTGGCCCGCACGCGATCCGACATGCGGCGCACTGCTTCGATATTGTGATTCAAGACGTCCGGGCGTGCATCCATGACAACCTTCAAGGCATCCCAGTTGCCCATAAAATCAGGAATCAGCACTTCGACGGTAGCCAGCGGCAAACGGCGGCGAATCGCCCGAATCGTCTCGGCAAAAACGGCTGCTCCGCCATCAGCCAAATCATCGCGAGCGACAGAGGTGACGACGACGTGCTTCAGCCCCATTTGTTCGGAGGCTTCCGCTACGCGTTCCGGTTCAGCCAGATCCAGCTCGGTTGGCAGTCCTGTTTTAACTGCACAGAAGCGACAAGCGCGAGTGCATATATCTCCCAAAATCATAAAGGTAGCAGTACGATTCGCCCAGCATTCATGGATATTTGGACATTTTGCTTCTTCACAAACCGTATGTAACGTTTTGCCACGCATCATCTGTTTCAGTTCTTTGAAGGTAGCTAATTCCTCACCAGAGACAAGATTGATCTTGAGCCACTCCGGTTTCCTTTGAATCATTGGGCTCACTCCTATTTATTCAGATTTATCTATTATAGAGGAAGCGGAATGGCTTGGGCAATAGAAGGAGTATTGCCAGCTACTGGTTCCAATCGTGAATCGCGTGGCGATCACTGCCGGCCAGATGGCTCTGCAGGTAATTTTTTTCACGCTGCTGGCAAGTAAACAAAAAGATCTGGTGCTCCTCGGCCAGCCCTATCAGGTAGTCGAGCGCTCGCTGCAGCCGCTCCTCATCGTAGTTGATAAAATGATCGTCAAAAAATACCGGCAACGGCTCCCGCTCTGCACTTACGTAGCGCAGCAGGGCGATCCGTTGGGCGAAGTAAAGCTGGTTTTGCGTGCCTGCCGAGAGCCGGTCGAGCGGCAGCACACTTTGCCAGCGGGAGTCCAGCACACGCACGGAAAAGTTATGTGTCGGGTCCAGTCGAATATCGCAATACTTCCCTTCCGTCAGCGCATCCATAATCTCACTGGCAAGCCGATTGACGTCGGGAGAGTTCTCCCGCTGCAGCTCTGTCATCGCCTCCTGCAGTGTCGTCCTGGCCAGCTCCAGCGCTTCCCGCCGCACGAGCAGCTTGTTCACTTCCGCGGCCGCAGCCTCGCACTCGCTTTTCGCCCGAGCCCAGGACAACTGGTCGTTCCGTCCGATTACCCCTCTCGCCTGGGCAATCTTCTCGCGCATAAGCAAAATGCGCTCTTCCAGCTGGCGACGATTGTCACTGTACGCTGCCCGCTGCTCCTCCAGACGCCGTTTTTCCTCCTGGGCCAACTCCCGTACTTGCTCTTCCCATACCTTCAAAAGCTGGTTGATCCGCTGCTGCTGCTTTTCCTGTTCGGACTGCTGAAGCGCCTGTCCGATTTTCCCCTCCCGCATGGCCAAAAATGCGTCCCAATCGGCTTGCTGCCACTCCGCTGCGATCTCTTCCAGTTGCTTTTGCCGCTCTGTAATCTCTTGTTCACACTGCTCCCGCTCAGCTTTAAGCGAACGGTAATGCCCGTTTGCCAGCAACGCATCGTCTGTCGCCTGTTCCAGCGCCTGACCGCTGCTGATAACCTGTTGCCACGTGTCATAGGCCAAGGCAAATTCCTCAAGCTTTTCAAGCGAACTGACTCTGACCAGGTCCAGCCAGCTCCTGACATCGCTCCAGTCCTCTGTCTGGTTTTGCGCCGACTGGCGAATGCGCCCGCGGTATTGAAGGGTACCGACAACACCGCCAGTGAGAACGGCGAGCAGCAGAGCCAGCCCACCCCAGAACGAAAACCCGGCTGCCAGGCTGCCCGCCCCGACCAGCAGCGATACGCCTGCTGTAACAGCAAGCCAGAATGCCCCGCTGTTTTGTTTGCGCGTCCTCTGGGTAGCACGGCGGGCTTGCCTGCTGATTTGGCTGGCGAAGCGGCTGGTTTGCAGCTCTAAGTAGCTCCTGGCCTGAAGAGCCAGTGCCGGATCGAACAGTTCAAGCTGCGGCCAGCCGTCTTTGAGCTCCTGCAGCATCCGCTCGCGCTGCCCCAGCCTCGTCCGGTTCGCTTCCGCTGCCAGCAGCGAACCGAGCTCGTCTTGGCGCTGCTGCAATTCCTCAAGCTGTTTCCGAGCTGTCATCCCTGCCTGATAATCGGCCTGCAGCCGCTCTATTTCCCCATCCGATCCAGGGAGGTTCGCCCCCTGGCCGACGTCGCGCTCGTTTCCGCTCTGTCCGATCGCGAGAATTTGTTCCCGGGTGCGGCGGTGAAGCTCGCGCTCCTCTGCCGTTGCCGCAGCCTCCTGCCAGGCGAGCAGCTGATCGGCCTGTTTGGTTTCGTACGATCGCTGAAACCAGTAGTGCCAGTCCGCTTCCCGTGCCTCAAGCTGCTTCTGCCGCTCCACGACAAGGCCATGCTCGCGGGTCAATCCGAGCAATTCCGTCTGCCAGGCGGATATATCGTGGGTCAGATGCTGCACACTGCGCCACGCTTCCTCAGCTTTGGCCATTTCCTCCTGCTTTTGCCGCAGCAGTTTGGCCGCTTTGCCGAGCAATGTATTTTCCGCCGTCTCTTTTCGCCCGATCAGCGCGATGTCCGCCTCGATGCCGGACAGCAGCTTCTGTGCCGCTGCATCGGTCTGCTCGCGCGCAGAGACGGAAGGGATCAACGCCCTGCCTGCGGCAAGCTCGTGCTGGCGAACCCAGGTAAGGTCTGTAAACAGCGTCCGGTTCAGCCCGAGATGCCGTTCGAGGAAATCAAATTCTTTGCGCTTGTCCTCCTTGTACTGCCGGTTGATCTCAAGCAGCTCCGGCTCGAGATAGAGCTTCGCCGCCTCGCGTTCCTTGTCCAGCCGGCGGTGCAGGCGAAACGCCCGGTCGTGCAGTTGATAGCGAACAATCGTCTCGTAAGCGCTGTGATCCCACGGCACGTATTGCTCGTATTCGTCAAGATAGCGCGTCACCCGCACGTAATCTCGCTTCATGCCGTACAGCGAGGCGAAAATCGCCTGCAGGAGCGTCGATTTCCCCGCTTCATTCGGCGCATGGAACAGGTTGATTCCCGGGGCAAAGCGGAAGTTGGCGTCAGACCATTTGCCAAAGCCCTTGATGTAAAGCTCCGTCAGCTTCATTGCAAGCTCCCCCCGATTCGTCTAAGCGCCTCCGCCCGCGCCTCACTGACGACAGTCCGGTTTGCCTCGTCCTTGGCATTCGCTTCCGCCTCCTGCAGCTTTTGCAGCCAACGGCCAAACACGCCCGACTCGGCGATCAGCTTGTCGGCGTCGACGTCCGGCCAGGACTGATCAGCGAACTGGATGTAAAAAAGGTGGGAAAAGTGCTGCTGCAGCAATTCGAGCGGAGGCTGAAAATGACTGGCCCGCTCGCCGCTCAACGTCACGTAATAAATATCTTTCGGATCGGCGTCGTTCAGACGGCGTGAAACCAGCTGCAGCAATTTTTCTGCTGTCTCCACCCCGTTGATCTCTACCTCGAGCTTGTGAATCACCCGTGTCGCGACAGGAAGCCGTTGCAGTGTCAGCCGACCGTCCTCTTTAACACGGCCGTACAGGACATGGCGAGCGTTCGCTTCCTTGCGGGAAAGCCCCTCCGGTGATCCGGGGTACGCTGCAAAAACAGTACCCTGCGGTCCGGTAAATTCCGCAGGTTTATGGATATGTCCGAGGGCGATGTAGTCCATCCCGGCACCGCTCAAATCGGCGAAGGCTAGCGGCGCGTACGGTTGATGCTCACTGGTTTCTGCAGTCAGCACGGTTCCGTGCAGAACCATGAAATGTACCTGATAACCAGGCAATTTCCCCGGAAAGTGCTGCAGCGGCGAATCGTGCACATGTGCCTGGGGGAACCCCCAGCCGTAGACCACACACGACTTTTCGGGAAATTCAAACACCCCCCACTCAGGGGTAAAAAAGATCACATTCGCCGGCCACTCCAGCGTCTGGTACAGCGAACCCGTCTGCCACGGGTCGTGGTTTCCCGGTGCAATAAAGACGGGAACCGGGTCGATACTGGCAAACAGTTCACACAAAAACAGTGCCGTTGAACGCCTGCCGCCGTGGTATTCCAGCAAATCGCCGGCGATGAACCAAAAATCGACCTGTTTTTCGACGACGAGATCGCGAATCGTCTGCATCGTCTGGCGAAAATCGAATTGCCTCTGCTCGTACAGGGACGCCCATTGTGTCAAAGGAGCATCCAGATGTACGTCAGCCGTATGTATAAACGAAATCATCCCAGATCCTCCACATGGCAAATTACGCTTGTCAGCTCACAAAACTCGAAACACGAACATATTTTCTCTTCTATCATAGCGTAGAAAAGCTGCCAATGCCAAGTATTTTGCGGATCAGGATGTTGCGCTGCGACGGTCTGTTTTTTATTGGAACCGGCTTGAAGCATAAAAGCGGGTATCAAGCAAAAACTACATAAGAAACAAAACAATCGGCAGGAGGGAGACGAATGCGGTTTCTATTGCACGTATTGCTTTCAAGCTGCTTGGGCTTGAGTGTTTTGTTTACAGCAAGCGCAGCGACTGCAGCCTCCGAACCGGCGCCGCCGTCTCCACAATTGCGGATGAGCTTGTACATGCAGATGGAGAGCTTATACGGAATTCCCTGGAATTATTTGGCTGCTATCGATCAATATGAACGCTCGATTAAAAAGAAAAAACCAAAGACTCAACCGCCTTCCGGGCGGGTTACGGATATTACCATTCCGCCGTCTTTGTGGAGCGGCTCCTTTAATCCGGAGGAGGACGACACAGATGAAGCATCGATTGGCTTTTTTGACGGGATCGGGGTAGATGGCTCAAGCGATGGCAAAGCAGATCAGACAGATGATCTCGATGTACTGACGACGATTACCAAGTTTCTGTCGCGTTACGGATTTTCCCATGAGGATTTTCGCATCGGCCTGTGGAAGTACTACAAACGCGATCGGGCCGTGCAGACGATCGATCAGTTTGCCCGTGTTTATGCGAAGTACCAGACGCTTGATTTCGATCGGCATGCGTTCCCGATCCCGAAACGGTACGAATACAGCTACAACGACACGTGGGGTCAAGCCCGCGGCTGGGGCGGACGGCGAATTCACGAAGGAACCGACATATTCGCCGACTACAGCACACCCGTACTGAGCACGAGCTACGGCGTCATCGAAATGCTCGGCTGGAACCGCTACGGCGGATGGCGCATCGGGTTTCGCGATATGAACAACGTTTACCATTACTATGCCCATCTGTCATCATTCCGCAAAGGTCTAAAAATCGGCGATATTGTCGAGCCTGGGCAAGTAATCGGCTATGTAGGCAGCTCCGGCTACGGCAAGCCCGGAACATCGGGCAAATTCCCGCCCCATCTGCATTACGGCATGTACAAGGATACCGGAAACAACGAATGGTCGTTTGACCCGTATCCATATTTGAAGCGCTGGGAAAGACTGCAGAAGTAATCGCCTGCCCGTCTTGCCCTCCTTCAAAGCTCCTCACAGCGCTGGAAGCGAACGACAAAGGTCGTCCCCTGCCCACTCGTCTGTACCTGTATCAAGGCGTTGTGCCGTGCCGCGACGCTGTAGCAAACAGCAAGTCCCAGGCCGGTTCCGTGGCTTTTGGTCGTAAAAAAGGGCGTGCCCAGCTTGTCGAGAATCTCTTCCGTAATGCCGTTGCCCTGATCTTCCACCTCAAGCACAACGTCAGGCTCTGCGCAATAGGTACGGATTGTCAGCTGGCCGGGGGAAGCCATCGCTTCCAGACCATTCAGGGCGAGATTCAGGATGACTTGTCTGATTTCCTTTTCATCGACCAGAACGGACGGACAGTCTTGCAGCTCGAGCAAAACCTGCTTGTCAGCCAGCAGCGCTTCCGCCTGGATCAATGGATAGAGCGCTTCGATCAGCGTATTCAGATTCTGCGGACGCCGATCCATTTGCTTGTTTTTGGCAAGCGTCAAAAATTCTTTGATAATATCATTGGCCCGGTCCAATTCCGTCACCATTAACTCGATGTACTCCGGTCTGGCCAGGCCGCTGTTGCTTTTCGCAATCTGCAAAAACCCCCGCACCGTGGTCATCGGATTGCGGATCTCATGCGCGATGCCTGCTGCCATTTCACCGATCAGGTTCAGTCGGTCGAGGCGGGCCATCTCTTTCTCCAGATTGACCTGTTCCGTAATATCCGTCACGACGGTCAGGACGCACGACTGCCCTTCGATCTCAATGATCTCGTTCGACATGAGTCCTTCCCGCTGTCTGCCGTCTTTTGTGAAGTAACTGATTTTGGCATTGCGAATGACCTTTCCGATGTCGTCCGGTGCCATGCCGATTCCTTTAATCGCTGCAGGGGTTTTGCCGATGACCTCGTCGCAGGAAAAACCGGTATGCGAAAGCCAGCTCTCGTTCACATCGATATACCGCATGTCGTCGAGGGACAGGATGGACACCAGACTGGGGCTGGCCGCAAATATTTTGCGAAAACGCTCTTCGGACATGCGCAAATCGGCTGTGCGCTCGGCTACAAGCTGTTCGAGCCGAAAGTAATTCTGCTCACGCTCCTCTTCCATCCGCTTGCGCTCCGTAATGTCGCGAATGGAACAGACAAAAATGTTTTGCTCGGACAAATTTGCTCGGTTAATCTGAATTTCTGCCGGAAACAGGCTGCCATCCCTTCGCGTCAGCGTCGTCTCCTTGATTTTGCCAAAGTGCTTCGTATACGTTCCGGAAGCAAATTGACTGATATGCTTGCCGAGGACATCTTCGACTGAATAGCCAAACATAGCGTAGACAGCAGGATTGACAGCGAGAATATACCCTTCGTCATCGATCGTCACGATCGTATCCTGCGAGGATTCGCCGATCGTTCGCGACAGCGCTTCCGATTTGCGCAATTGAAAGGCGATGTTCTCCAGCTTGGCATTCAGCTCTTCCAATTCCTGCGTCCGCTGTACCCATTCCACAAAGCCTTTGATTTTCCGCTTTAACGCTTCGGGATGGAACGGCTTGAAAATATAATCGATGGCCCCTGCGGAATAGCCTTGCAGGACATGCTCCGATGCCTGGTTGATCGCTGTGATGAAAATGATCGGGATATGTCGCGACTTGTGTCTCGCCTTGATCAGCTTTGCGGTTTCAAAGCCGTTTAGGCCTGGCATCTGGACATCCAGCAAGATCAGCGAAAAATCCTCCTTCAAGACAGAGCGCAGCGCTTCTTCCCCCGAATTGACACTGACCAGGCGGTAATTGAGCGAGCGAAGCACCGCTTCCAATGCCAGCAGATTTTCCGGATGGTCGTCCACCAGCAAAATGCTCACGCCCGACTCCTTCTGTTCGGCTTGCGTCCTTCCCCATTTCAGCAAATCTGACAGTCCCTTGCGTTTGATGTAGTTCCCCCAGCGGCTATTTACTGTGGCAGCTTCTTGTCTGCGCAGACCTTTTTTACGAGGCAGGATGAACATGTCTTTCCTCCTTTTACTCTCTTTCCAGATACGCTCTCATCAACGCCAGCAACTGTTTGAGATTGATCGGCTTGCTAATAAAATCGGTTGCACCCGCTCTCAGGCACGTCTCTCTGTCCTGCTCCATGGCTTTCGCCGTCAATGCAATTATAGGAATCTTCTGAAACATGTTCGTACTGCGAATGACGCTGATGGCTTCAAAGCCGTCCAGGTTAGGCATCATCATGTCCATCAGAATCAAGTCGGTATCGGGGTTTTCCTGCAGGATATCCAGGCCCTCCTGCCCGTCTTCGGCAAACAGCACTTTCATCTGGTAGCCTTCGAGCGCAGTTATCAACGCGAAAACGCTCCGCATATCGTCATCAACAAGTAGAATCTTCTTGTTTTCCAGCACTTTGCTGTGAAACGGAGCGGATGGATCCTCCCCCTCCTGCAGCAGATCTGGCTGTTGCTGCTCGATCACTCCGGATTGGCCGATCTGCCAGTACCCTGCCGCAGCTTCGACTGGACCGAGCACCGCCGGATTGATCAAATCCTCTTCATACACCGGCAGCAAAAGCGTGAACGTGCTCCCCTTCCCTTCTTCGCTGTCCACCTGGATCACCCCTCCCAGCAACTGCGCGAGTTCCTTGCAAATGCTTAATCCAAGGCCTGTTCCGCCGTACTTGCGACTCGTCGTCCCGTCTGCCTGACGGAATGCTTCGAAAATGATGTCATGCTTGTCCGCTGAAATTCCGATGCCCGTATCGGCAACCGAAAAAGCGATCCAGGACGTCCCCCCTCTCTCCGTCAGCTCGATTGAAAGTGCGACATAGCCCTGTTCGGTGAATTTGAACGCATTGGCCAACAAATTTTTAAGAATTTGCTGCAGCCGCTGTTCGTCTGTGTAAATCGTTGCGGGAACCTGCTCGCTGGCGGTGATGGAAAACTGCAGGTTCCGCTGCTGCGCCAGATGGGCGAAATCTCGCCCGAACGAAACCTGCAAATCAAGCAGGTTGACAGCGGACGGAACGACCTCCATCCTGCCCGATTCGACCTTGGACAGGTCGAGCACCTCGTTGATCAGTCTGAGCAAGTCATTGCCGGAAGAATAAATCGTGCTGGCGTACTCGATCTGTGACGCCGTCAAGTTTCCCTCGCGATTTTCCGCCAGAATGTGAGCGAGGATGAGCATACTGTTGAGCGGTGTCCGCAGCTCGTGCGACATGTTGGTCAAAAACTCGGACTTGTATTTGGAGCTGGCCAGCACCTGCTGGGCTTTTTCCTCAAGGGCGATTTTTACTTTTTCCAGCTCTGTCGATTTTTGCTCCGAGTTTCTGTATTGTTCCTCCAAGCGCTCGTTGATCACACGCAATTCTTGCTGCTGCAGCTGCAGCTCTTTCGACTGCTTCTGCAACTCCTCAGTCAACAGCTGGGACTCGCGGAACAGCTTTTCGATTTGCATATAGCCTGTGATCCTGTTTATGGTTACCCCTAATGTCTCAAGCACCTGTTCGAGCAGCCTCATCTGCAGCGGATCGAATCTGCCGAATGTGGCCAATTCGATTGCCGCCAGCACTTCCCCCTGGAACGTGACCGGCAAAATAATCAACCCTTTTGGCGATGCACCGCCTATCCCGGACGATACCGTTATGTAGTCCTCAGGCAGTTCTTTCAGATGAATGCTCCGCTTCTCCTGCACGGCCTGCCCGACCAGTCCCTCGCCGCTGCGGATCTCGCTGTTGCGCTCGGGCAATTCGTGCAAGGCATATCCGGCGAGCTTGACCATGCGCGCCTCCTCATCCGTACCTGTCTTACCGTAAAAGACGCCGTAGCTCGCTCCGACGAGCGGAGTAATTTTGCAAATAAACAACCGGGCGAGCGTATGCAAATCTTCAACGCCTTGATACATGGAACTGAACTCGGCAATTTTCGTCTTCAGCCAGGTTTGTTCCCGCAGCGTATCCTTGTATTCCTTCTCGTATTTCGCCCGTGCCTCCAGCGTTTCCGCCATCGCGTTGAACACGACGGCGATTTCTCCGACCTCATCCTTGGTCGTCACCTCGATTCGCGGAATCGCCCCGGCGACTGCATAATTGACATTGGCAATCTGGCGGGTGACCTTGTGCAAGCCGTTTGTAATGCTGTGCACCACCCACAGGCTGACGGCGCCCCCGATCAGCACAGTAACGACTACGAAAGCACTGATGACTTTGATCGTAATTTTATACAAGGTCAGTGATCGATCCAGCGCTTCGTCCATCAACCGCTCTTGTTTATCCCGCAGCTGCTGAATCAACTGGTTCAGAACGACCCTTTTTTGCTCAGCCGAAACCTGCACCAATTTATTCGCTTCTTCCCTGTGCCCCGAGCGGATCAGGTTGAACACATCGCGAGTAATCAAGATGTAGGATCGATACGCCGTCTTCGCTTGAATCATGTTTAGCCGCGATTCTTCCCCGGTCAGCTTTCCTTCCAGCTGTTGCAGCAAATCTGACGCACGGAGGTCGGCATTCTCGATGTCGTCGATCGCTTTGCGAATGTTATCCTCGCCCTCTGCCTGCAGCAAGGCGCTCATGCTTTGCCCTGCTTCGTTTACGGCAAACCAGACATTCGTAGCCAGCTTCATGTTCTCATAGCGTTCATTGATGACACCGCTCACATCCTCTTTCATCACGCTAAGCCTGTTTTGCACAAACCCCAAAACAAGGACAAGTATCAAGAGAAGCGAGCCGAATCCGAAGGAAAGCTTTGTCTTAAACTTCATCCTCGCACACCTTTTCTTTCTGAACAATTTTTGACCAACTCGGTACTTGTCCTCTCCGGCCTGTTATTTACTGAGGAGTTTGCAAAATTCTGTCTTATTCGTTCAAAGGCAATTGTTGTTAATTTCTCTGTCGCGCGGGAAAAACCTTTTCCTGGAAGCAACGAACGCGTGCAAAAAAGAAAAAGACCTTGACTCTGGCTGTCGTGGCGGGATTCCCCTCGCCTCCACCACACCCACGGTTGCCCAATGATTACGGCTAGTCCGTACATATAACGTCAAATCGGTATCCCGTATGAGCGAGGATACCGATTTGACGTCAATTTTGCGGCGGCTTCACTGCGCCTTGATTATTTGGCATATCTGCCGGGTTTGTGTACACATTCGGTTTGCCGGCCGGATTATTGTAGAAATACTGCGGTACTTCACCGATGATGAGCGAGTGCGTGATGGGGATTTTCGTCGTTACGGTTGTCTGGTCGGTGGTAAACGGGATGACAATCCGCAAATCCACTTCGACATAGATGTAGACCGTAACCAGTACCATGTTGATTCCCGCTTCCGCCATTTCCGTGTCCAATTTGGTTTTAACGGCCCCGATCGGGACAAACGTCACGGG
>CAMIVR010000052.1 GCA_946402065.1 uncultured Brevibacillus sp.
TACGGTGGTGTGGGAGGTCGGCTACTCAAATAATGGGTAGCCTCCTACCCGATTACTTTCGGAAAGTTTACGTTCGCTAAAGCGATAAAAGGTGAAAGCTATCGTGAAAATTGCTCGTCAATTTGCTGACGCAACCGGCTGAATTTATCCTGGGTCATCGCGAATAGCTCATCCAGGCTCCGGGGAAGCCGCTGGTTGAGTACGAGCAAGCCTTCCTGGGTGATGCCGCCTTTCGTAGCGACCTGGTCGATCAGGTCGTCAAAGTCCAGCTTTTCTTCCGACAGCAGGAGTGCCGTACCGAGCATCGTTTCCACCAGATAGCGCCGGGCCGCTTCAAGCGATAGCTGAGGTGTATGGCGAGTAGCTGCTTGGGCGAATTCTTCCAGCAACCCGGTGATTAGAGCCGGGCCGCTGCTTGTTAAAATCGTTGCCGTCTCCAGGATGGTTTCGCTTACTTCAGACGTTGTCCCGATCCGGTTAAGGAGCTGGATGAGCTGGCCACGCTGCTCGCACGTAACGGATTCGTGGCAGGCAAGCAACGTAACACCGTGCAGCACTTGCGACGTAACCGTCGGGATGATTCGGGTGACCGCTCCTTTATACAGTGAGGACAGATGGCGCAGGTCGACACCTGCCGCAACGGAGACGAGGTGTTTGTCCACAGCCAGATGCAGCGAAATCTCCTGCGTATGCTCGTGGATGTTGTGCGGCTTGGTGCAGAGGAAGAGCAGCTCGGACTGCTGGCACACCTCCTTTATCGTTGCACAGACAGTGACCGGCCACTGCTCCTGCAGCACGATTGCTTTGGCCTGTGTGCGGTTGTATACGTACACCTGCTCCGGGGCGATGCCGCTTTTCAGAAAAGCTTTGACAAGCATTTGTCCCATGCTGCCCAAGCCGATGATTCCGATGTTCATGTGAAGCTCCTTTCCCTGGCAATGATTGACTAAAAGTATGTGTCAGCAGCAATAGGCTTTTGCCTTGGCGAAGACGGACAGTCACATGCTTCATTGTACCTGAGGATGCGGCAAAAATCCAAAGATCAACGCTCGGCCAGGGGCGGGAGGTGAGCAAAAATCCCGAACGGCTGGACGAAGGAGCTGAAAACAGAAAAATACGGTATCCGCAGATACCGTATCGGTGCATTCGTATTTAATCATCGCGAGAGTTGAAGATCATCACGTATTTCACCAGCTCCAGCAAGGAGATCAGCGCGGCAGCCACATAGGTTAGGGCAGCGGCATTGAGCACTTTGGCGACGTCGCCTTCTTCCGTGTTGCGGATGAAGCCCATTTGCACCATGAGCGCTCTGGCACGGTTGCTGGCGTTAAACTCGACAGGCAGCGTGATCAGCTGGAACGCGACCGCTACGCTGAAGAAAATAATCCCCAGCAAAATCAGGTTCATCCAGTGGAAGATAAAGCCACCGATCAGCATGAGCGGTGCGACACCGGAAGCAAAGTTAACGATCGGGAAGATGCGGTGACGAGCGACCAGCATCGGATACGAGACCTTATGCTGGATGGCATGCCCGACCTCATGGCACGCAACGGCGACCGCAGAAATCGAATGCCCCAGATACACGGGATCGGATAACCGGACGACGCGTGCAATCGGATCGTAGTGGTCTGTCAGCGATCCGGGAATATGCTCAATCGGGATGTTCGACAATCCGTTGGCGTCAAGCATGCGACGTGCAGCTTCCGCGCCTGACATGCCGGTGGAAACAGGGACTTCGGCGTAACGATTAAACGTGCCCTTGACGCGGAATTGAGCCCAGAGGGACAGTCCAAACGCAATCAGGATCAGGAAATCCATTGGATGAAACCACCACATTATTGTTCACTCCTCTATCTCATGTAAACTTGGATTACAGTATGTTGTCCTACACCATTTTATACGCTCATGCATGCAGGAGGTTTCATAAAAATTGTACAATGGTTGACGCTTATTTACAATATAAATATATGCTTATATACAAAAAAATCCTCTTTCCTCTCTTCCCCCAAAGTCCGAAGACAAACAAGTTTTTAAAAGGTCTAATAAACAAGCCCAATACCAATGCAGGTAGTGGGCTTTCCGGTTGATTATTCAGTCGAGACGGAAGGATCCGCCTGTTCTTTTTTCGGTGAAATCGTAATGAAGTGGGCTGTCGGATCGTCGATCAGCTTTTGAATGCGCGCTGCTGCTTCGTACTGCTCCGTTGCCAGCAGTTCTTCGCGGTAAGCGGTCAACAGCTCTGTCACATCGGATATACCTTGTTGATCCAGGTCGTACAGAAAGACTTTTGCCCCTTTGGCAATTCTGCGGACGAGGGCCTGCTTGTCGAACCCGAGCTCCGGCTGCATGCGCACATAGATGACGCCACCGGTCATCCCGGCGCAAATCCACGGGCCCGGATCACCGAGGACGACTGCCCGGCCATTCGTCATGTATTCAAAGGCAAAGCCTTTGAGATTGGCGCGTGAACCGATTCCGCCAAGCTCATCGCGCAGCGGCTCGGCAATTTCTCCGCCGAGGACGACATCAGCGCCGGAGAGGCGGATGCAGGCGCGTGAATCGGCATTGCCCTGAACGATGAACAGTCCTTTTTGCGCCCCGTAGCAGAAGCTTTTACCGACCGAGCCATCGACATAGGTGCCGTTTGCCCCTTTGGTTTTCAGCACCGCCAAGCGTCCGCCAAAGCTGGTTTTCGCTACGCCATCCTGGGCGCCGCCCTCGACGCGGATGTTGACCCCTTGCGCATTGTACGCGGCAAGTCCGTTGCCTGGCACGCTGCCCTCGGTAAACGCGAGGGACACCTCCGGCAGAGACGTATAGCTGCCGTCCAGGTAATCTTTTACGCGCTCACCGGACCAGCGGCTGCCGAGAACGCGTTCGCTGGAAAGAATGCCGGCAAACGTCTCTTGGATCGGCCGATTTGCATTGAAGTAGCGTGTTTCGGCTGCTTCATCGGATACGCCAGCGGCTACGAGTACCTGATCTTCGTCGTTTTGTGCCTGTACTGCCGAATAGGTGGCGGACAGCGGATGCACGGCCAACAGATGGCCGAGGTCGATTTTTTCTGCAGCGCGAGCTTGAATGAGCAGGTCCGAGCGGCCAACCAGCTCCTGTGTTTTCGTAAAGCCGAGCGCTGCTGTAATCCGCCGCACTTCATTGCCGAACAGTGTAAAGAACGTTTTCAGCCCTTGTACAGCCAGGTCGGTCTGGCGTGGCACGAATCGACGCAAGCCTTTTTCATGCGCTTCCTCCATACTGTCAATCTGGGTTGCAATACCGACATGGCACGTATCGAGGTGACAGCCGCGGCATGTCGTACATCCGACTGCGATCATCGCCAGTGTGGCGAAGCCGATCCGGTTCGCGCCGAGCAGCATCAGCTTGACGACGTCGGCAGCGCTTTTTACCCCGCCGTCTGCCCAGAGCTCTACATTTTGCCGCAGGCCGGCTTCAAGCAGTGCGTTGTGTGCCGCCTTGACGCCGATCTCTGCCGGAAGGCCGACGTGCTGCAGGGCGTGCACGCGAGCCGCCCCTGTACCACCGTCGAAGCCAGACAGCGTGATAATGTCTGCTCCCGCCTTGGCGACGCCGACGGCAATCGTTCCGATGTTGGGCACGATCGGTACTTTTACGCAGATTTTGGCCCGGTTGTTGGCTGTTTTCAATTCGGTGATCATCTGCGCCAGGTCCTCGATGGAGTAGATGTCATGGTTATTTGACGGCGATATCAAGTCAGAGCCGATGGTCGCATTACGGGCAGCGGCGATTTTTGCCGTCACTTTGGAACCGGGGAGGTGACCGCCTTCACCGGGTTTTGCACCTTGGCCGATTTTGATCTCCAGCAGGTAAGACGAGTTGGCCAGCTCGACGTTCACCCCGAAGCGGCCCGAGGCGATCTGGATACCGCGAGTCCGCGGGTATTTGCCCAGCATGTCTTTGATTTCGCCGCCTTCGCCGTTCATGCTGATCATGTTCAATTGATCGGCAGCCTCGGCATAAGCGCGAAACGCCGTCTCGTTTTGCGAGCCAAAGGACATCGAGGAGATCAGGAAGGGCAGGGAATGCTCGCCCACACTGATGTCAACCGTCTCAGGATCGATCTCGGACTGCTGATCGTCGAACGCGAAGTCGGCCAAGTGGCGGATCGCGATCGGATTTTCCTTTTCCAGCTCATTGAGCTTGAGCGCGTAGTCAGCATACGGAATATCTCCGGAGGCGATCTGGCCGATCAGCTTCCAGACGCGCGGGAAGAGATGGAACGTTCTCGCTTCTTTTGCCTTTTCATCCGAGAAGTCCTCGGCGCGTTTGACACTGTCGCTTTCCAGGTCAGCAAATGTCGTACCGGCTTTTTCCGATCCGCAGAAGTTGGTGATGGAAAGAACATCGGCAACTTCCTTGTGCAAGCCGATGGAAGAAAACAGTCGGCCATAGCCGCGCAGCTCGTGAATGCCGATAGTGGAAGTGACTTTTTCCAGACCTTTGTTCAAGGCCGCGTACAGATTTGTTGCGGCGCCCGCGCCAGCTTTGGCGAATGCGATGGCAAACATGGCGTATGGCGAGACGGCGTCAGCGCCGGAGCCAATCGCCAGAGCCAGATCATGCAGGGAACGGATCGCACCGGAGCGCAGAATGATGCTGCATTGACGGCGAAGATTGCCTCTGGTCGTCGCACGTGGTGCGGTCTTCAACGCTTGGTCAACCGCGGAGACGACGAGCAGTGGATCGATCCAGTACAGCCCGTCGCGATGTGCTTCAGAATCGTCGAGCATAAGCAAGCTGGCTCTGCTGTTGACGGCAGCGACTGCTGCTTCACCCAATCGCTTCAGGGCAGCGGCGATGCCTTCTTCACTGCGATATGTCATGGAAATAATCGCAATGCTGGAGGGATTGTCGTTGAAGGTGTGAATCATCTGTTCAAGTGTGAACGCTCCTGTCTCATAAGCTGATTGCTGCAGGGACTGGCCTTCAAAGAGCAGAGGCGATTGAAGCTCGATGCGTTTGCCTTCCGATTCTTTGGCAGCTAACGGGGCGCGGGGGCCGATAATCACCCGGGTAGAGAAGTGCTCGATTTCACGATCGCGGTCGATCGCCGGGTTGGTGACCACGGCTACGCTTTCCTTGATGTAGTCGGCGATATTTTGCCGTTCTTTGGAAAGCGCTGCGAGCGGCCCGTCATGTCCGAGGGAGCGGATCGGCTCTACGCCGTTCGAGGCCATCTGCTCGACCAGCTGGATCTGTTCGCGATCCCAGCCAAACGCGCTGAAAAAGGCATTCGTCGGCTCGATGACATCCGGTTCCGCTACCGTTACGTCCATCTTGTACTGGTACGTAAGGTGATTGCGGAAGCCGTCAAAGCTGGCTTTTTCCCGGAAGCGGCCCAAGACTGCCTGTTGCAGCTCATGGTGGTGCAGCAGCTCGACCGGTTTGTCCGGATGCAGGACTACCCCTACTTTTTCCCCGGGAGCGAGCGATTTAGGCTCGGCTGCCATATCTGTAACGGGAATGACGCCTTGCTCAGACGAGAAATACAGCGCTGTTGCGCTTTGGACCATCCAGAGCGGGCGCAGGCCGAGAGAATCGACACTGAAGACGCACTCGTTGCCGTAGCGGGAGACGATGCCGGCAGGTCCCTGGGCGAAATGCCCCCACGTTTGGCGCAGATAGACGTACAGGTCCTGCAATTGTTCAGAATAGTTTTTCATTTCGTGGTGAATCGGTGGGAAAACGGTCTCCATTGCCTCGAACAGGCTCAATCCGTAGCGGTTAATAAACGTCTCGATGGTGCGGTTGACGTTTTGCGAATCACTGCCGCCCTCAACGAGCGGAACATTCAGCATCATGGCTTCTTCTTCCAGTTTGCTGATCGTATTGATTTCGCCGTTGTGTCCCAGGAGCGAGAACGGCTGCACGCGGAAGAAGCTGGACAACGTGTTCGTGGAGTAGCGATTGTGTCCTATCGTTACGGCAGATTCAAATGTTTCGTTATTTAAGTCATTAAAGTACAAGGGTAAAATATTGGCCGCGCCCATTACTTTATACGAGGCTGTGTATTGGTTTAACGAGGCGACGTGGACGTTATGGCTGGCTTCAATGTCGACGTGCAGCTCAAACAATTTGCTGGAGTATGCAGGTCCGGGAGTGAAGGGGCTGTCAGCAGTCGGGATCAGGGCGATCTGCCAGAACGATGGCTCATCAGCGCGACCGTTTTTGCCGAGCACCGAAGAGTCCACGCGATCCTCACGCTCAAGCAAAATATGCAGCCCGTGTTTGGCAATCAAAGCGCGGATGGCGATTTTTACTTCGGACGGATCGTGTCCAGTCCGCGGGACGAAGACATGGGCGACTGCGAAGCGCTGGTCTGTGGACAGGGAAGCGTCAAGGCCATTCTCCTGCAAATACTCGGCCCAAAGCGAGCGTGGAATATCGGTCAATACGCCACAGCCATCTCCTTCGCCATCAATGAACCCGGAGCGGTGTTCCATCTGGATGAGTGTGCGAATCGTTTCAGTGATGTTTTTACGGGCAGGTTGTCCCGATTTCTCGATAATACAGATAATTCCGCAGCTGTCATGTTCGATGTCGCGGTACCCTTGAAATGATTCGAGGATTTCTCTCTTTTGGTTTCTTCGCATGATGCGGCCAGTAAAAACTGACCCTCCACCTCCTTTGGAAATATTACAGTACTGAGTCTAAAAAAAGTATCAATAGAATAACACGAATATTCAGGTGAAACAATATAGGAATTGGCTAAATATTCAAATGAAAGCGTTTTTATACAAAAAAATTTTCTCGTAATTTTTGGTGGTTGAGTAAATATGAGTAAAAGGCGAAATTTAATCGTGAATTATTTATATGCATTCGTATTTCGTTTGAATGAAATCCAAATTTTAGGCGTTGGATTACTTTGGTGTTCGACAGGAGAAAAAATGGAAATTTTCATTATTGTTTGTAAAATGTATATATTATTCATATCAATGAATTTTTATAACAGAGAAAGCACTCTCCGAGAGATGAATGGCACCCTGCCTGTTGAATATGTCCAACAATCGGGGTGCAGTTCAATGGAGAGTGCTTTTTGAGCACGTTATTTATCCTGCTTTTGTGCTTTATGATGCTCTGTTTTGCGCGGGTTCTGAAACCCGACGACTTCCATCATTTTCGAGCTCATTTTTGCATCCAAGGTTTTTTCCGGTGCTTGCGGATATGTTTTTTCTCCCTTTGACATCGCTGACACCCTGCTTTCTCTTGGGGAATAATCGATCCTTCATAGTATGGCTAAATTCCGTCCGGATGCGAAACGGTAGTTATTGGAGAATGGCATCCCGTCAACAAAGATACCTTAGAGTTTGGCAAAGCTGCGGTCGACAGCGGCAATCGTCTCTTCAATATCCGCTTGTGTGTGGGCCGTCGTAACGAACCAGGCTTCGTATTTGGACGGAGCGAGGCAGATTCCTTCATGCAGAATCAATTGGAAAAACCGGGCAAACAGTTCACTGTCCGCCGACTGCGCTTCATCGTAGTTCGTCACCGGACGATCTGTGAAATAGACAGCCAAAGCGCCTTTGACACGGTTCAGCTGAATGGTGACGTCATGTATCTCGGCCGCCTTGCGAATGCCTTGCTCCAACAGCGCGCCAAGCCGATCCAGCTCGTCGTAGACACCAGGTGCTTGCAGCACTTCCAGGCAAGCGATACCGGCTCTGATGGAAGCGGGATTTCCGGCCATCGTACCAGCCTGGTAGGCCGGGCCGAGCGGAGCGACTGTTTCCATGATGTCGCGGCGTCCGCCGTAAGCGCCGATTGGCAAGCCGCCGCCGATGATTTTGCCGAGCGCAGTCAAATCGGGGGTAACGCCTAGCAGGTTTTGGGCTCCGCCGTAGCAGAAGCGGAAGCCGGTAATCACTTCATCGTAAATCACCAGGGCACCGTACTCGTGCGTGATGCGATTGACCTCTTCCAGAAAACCTGGCTTGGGCATGACGATGCCGAAGTTGCCGACGATCGGCTCGACCAGCACAGCTGCTATTTCAGTGCCCCAGCGGGCCATCGCTTCGGCATATGCTGTGCTGTCGTTGAACGGCACAGTAATGACTTCATTGGCGATGCTTTGCGGGATTCCGGCACTGTCGGGAATACCCAGCGTGGACGGCCCTGAGCCGGCAGCGACCAGCACCAAATCAGAGTGGCCGTGATAGCAGCCGGCGAATTTGATGATTTTGTTTCGCCCTGTGTAGGCACGGGCGACGCGAATGCAGGTCATGACCGCTTCTGTACCGGAGTTGTTGAAGCGGATTTTTTCCATCGACGGAATCGCTTGCCGGATCATGTTGGCAAATTCGATTTCCCACGGCGTCGGCGTTCCGTACAAGGTGCCGTTTTCCGCCGCCTGGGTGATCGCTTTCGTAATATGTGGATGGGCATGCCCCGTAATAATCGGTCCATACGCAGCTAAGTAGTCGATGTAGCGGTTTCCGTCGACATCCCAAAAGTAGGCGCCCTGTCCACGTTCCATCACGACCGGAGCACCGCCGCCGACAGCTTTAAAGGATCGCGAAGGGCTGTTTACGCCTCCGACGATCACGTCTAACGCCCGTTCGTGCAAGCGGGCAGATGTTTCATGGTTCATCGTCCATTCCTCACTTTTTCGTGGTTTGCCCATTAATGATACCACATTATGACAAGCAAAATAGGCCGGAATTGCTGCATATTACATTTTGCCAAACGCGGCTTGCTCATATAAACTTACAGTGGTCAGGATTTTGCAAAATTCGCATCAGCTCGCTTTAGGGTACAATCGATAGCGGAATGCAAATCCTCAGGCAGAAAAAGAAAGCAGAACAAAAGGGCGTGGAGATCAGAATGATTCACGTAAAGGATTTGCAAAAAGAATTCAAAATTCACCAGTCGCGGTCCGGGCTGTCCGGCGCGCTGCGCGATTTGTTTAAACGGGAGTACAAAACAGTGAGAGCCGTTGACTCGATTTCTTTTGACGTCGAGGAAGGGGAAATCTTCGCGTTGATTGGTGAAAACGGCGCGGGCAAGTCGACGACGATCAAAATGCTGACGGGAATCCTCACCCCGACTGACGGGGAGATTCAAATCAATGGCTTCGTCCCCTTTAAACAGCGGGAAGCGTACGTCAAGTCCATCGGTGTCGTCTTCGGACAGCGCTCGCAGCTCTGGTGGGATCTGTCGCCATTGGAGTCATTTCGCTTGCTGCGCCGCGTTTACAAAGTGGACGAGGCAGAGGGAAGCAAATGGCTGGATCGGCTGATCGACGAATTGGAGCTGGGATCGTTCGTCAGCCAGCCTGTGCGCAAGTTGAGCCTCGGCCAGCGGATGCGCTGTGAGATCGCCGCTTCGCTGATACACAAGCCGAAGCTGCTGTTCCTCGATGAACCGACTGTTGGCCTCGACGTGCTGGTCAAGCAAAAGATCCGCGACTTTTTGCACAATTTGAACGAGACGGAAAAAATGACCATCCTGTTAACTACACACGATGTTTCCGACATTGAGGCGCTGTGCAAACGCGTGATCATGATGGACCAGGGAAGAGTCATCTACGACGGACAATTGAGCAATCTCAAGGACAAGTGGGGCGACCGGACGGAAGTCTCGTTTCGCTTTAAAAAACCGACGACAGCAGCGAGCGTCCGGGAGGTACTTGGCGAGCTCGGCTGTGAAGTCATCGATGAGAACGATTTGGCCGTGAGGGTGAGAATGAAACGGAGCCAGGAGCTGCTGCCGCAAGTGCTGGCTACGGTGATGGCGTCGTTTGAAGTGAGCGACGTTCAGGTGCAGGAGGCAAGCACGGAAGAGATTGTCCGCAACATTTACTCTGCAGATGGCGAGGTAGCATCGTATGGTTAAGTTGTACGCAGAACTGATCCGCATGCGCTTTCTCACCATGCTCGCCTATCGGGTCAACTACTACAGCGGCATTATCATTTACGGGCTGAACATCGGGGCGTACTACTTTTTATGGGGGGCCATTTACGGCGACCAGCAAAATCTCGCCGGCCTCTCCATCGGGCAGATGACGTCGTATGTAGCGATCGCCTGGATGTCCCGTGCGTTTTACTTTAACAATATCGATCAGGAAATTGCCCAAGAGGTTCGCGACGGCAAAGTGGCGATCGAGATGATTCGTCCGTACAATTACTTGTCCGTCAAGACGGCGCAGGCATTGGGCGAAGGTATTTTCCGCATGGGCTTTTTCGCCATTCCCGGGATGATTCTGGTCAGCTTGCTCTTGCCGCTCCAGTATCCGACGACGCTTGCCGCGTGGGGCATGTACCTGCTTAGCTTGCTGCTCGCTTTCGTCATCAATACGGAAATCAATTTGCTGACCGGAGTGCTTACGTTTTTTCTCTTCCGCAATGAAGGGATGATGTACGCCAAACGGGTCGTTGTCGATTTGCTGTCCGGGCTGACGCTGCCGATCAGCTTCTTTCCTCTATGGGCACAGACGGCGATGGGGTTTCTCCCGTTTCAGGCGATTAACTACTACCCGAGCATGATCTTTGCCGGGGCGATCAGCGGGGATAAGGCGATGAATACGATCGGTTTGCAGGTCATATGGGTGTTCATTATCCTTGTGCCGATTACGCTGCTGTGGCGGCGGGCGCGACGCAAGCTGATCGTGCAGGGGGGGTAGCAGGGAATGAAGCAGATTGTCCGTTTGTTCGTCGATTACCTGAGTCAATACTTTAAAACGAGACTGGCCTATCGCACGGATTTTCTCGGTGAAATTGTCTCGAATCTCGTTTTTGAATTGATCAACCTGGTCTTTATCATCGTCGTCTTTCAGCATGTGCCGACGCTGCACGACTGGACCAGAGATGAGATTATTTTTATTTACGGGTTTTTTCTCGTGCCGTACGCACTGTTTTCGATGTTTTTCAGCTTTTGGGATTTCAATGAGCGCTACATCATTCGCGGGGAAATGGACCGCATCCTGACGCGGCCGGTGCACAATCTGGCCCAGGTATGTCTGGAATCAATCTCTCCCGACAGGATTTTCGGCGTCATTTCCGGGCTGCTGATCATGGGCTATGCTGCCCTGCAGCTGCATTTGGACTTTGCCTGGTACGATGTATTTGTCTTTATCGTGCTGGTGATCAGCAGCACGCTGATATATGCGGGTGTCTATACGGCAGTGGCGGCGATCAGCTTCTTTTCAGATTCGCGCACAGGCATCTCGCCGATGATTTACAATCTGCAGAACTACGGACGCTATCCGGTAGACATCTACAATGGCGTAATTCGCTTTATCCTCACCTGGATTCTCCCGTTTGCCTTCGTCGGCATTTACCCGTCGGCCTATTTTTTGGGCAAGAGCTCGCTGTATGTCTACACGCTCCTGACGCCATTGATCGGCATCGTTTTCTTCGCCATCGGGATGGCCGTGTGGAGCTACGGAGTGAAGAAGTATCAAGGGGCAGGGTCGTGAGTTTGGAAGCTTGGTGAAAGTGGATGAATGAAAAAAGAACCCGTTCGGAATAAGCTGCCGAACGGGTTCTTCGTCTATAGCGATGTAACGCCGCCACTGTTGCAGGGAACGAAGGGCAATTTTCTCTTCTCTCTCCTGCTACTACAGCTAGTTGACTCTGCTTACGAATTCTGATACACGATCCGCCCGCCCATCATCGTCAGGGCGACCTGTGTGTCACGGATCTGCTCAGGCGTGATGGCGAAGAGATTTTGCTCAAGCACGACAATATCGGCAAGCTTACCGGCTTCAAGCGTGCCCAGCTCATGCTCGCGGAAGTTCCCGTAAGCCGACCCAATCGTGTACGCCCGCAGCGCATCTGCCAGGCTGATACGCTCTTCGGGATTCCAGCCGCCGTCCGGCTGACCGTCATTGTTGAGACGGGTTACGGCCCGGTACAGCTCGGTCATCGGGTCGAGCCCGACTACCGGGAAGTCGCTGCCAAAAGCCAGTGTCGCCCCACTCTTGCGCAATGTATTAATCGGCCATGTGTACTTGACGCGCTCTGGTCCCAACCGCTTGCGGTACGTATGACCGTCGTAGGTGTCGGCAGCAAGGTGCTCGGGCTGCATGGAGGCGATGACGCCCAGCTCGGCAAAGCGGTTGATGTCATCGGGATGGATGACTTCAATATGCTCAATCGTATGCCGCGAATCTCTCGCGCCGTTTTGCCGTTGCGCCTCGGCGAAACAGTCAAGCCCCAGGCGTACGGCTGCATCGCCGCAGGCATGGTAGCGGATGCGGAAGCCTTCGCGGTCTGCGTTCACGGTCCAGCTCTCGATCGTCTCTTTCGGAATCAGCGTATCTCCGCAGGTGTCCGGCCGGTCTGCGTACGGTTCCAGCAGATAGCCGGTGTACGTGGTCGGAACGCCATCGAGAAAGTTTTTGAGACCGGAAAACTGCAGATTTTCTGATTTGTATGTCTCACGCATACGTTTGGCTTGTTCCAAATCTCCGGTCAATTCGGTCAGAAAGTGAATCCGCACAGTCAACTGATCAGCCTGGTCGAATTCCTCGTACATCTCCAGGTCCCCCAGCTCCATCGTGACGAGCGGGAACATGTCACTGACGGACGTAACCCCCAGTTTGGCAGCATGAGCCAAAAAGTCCTGCATTAAGCTGATCCGTCGCTCGCGCGGGAACGTAAATGCCTGCTTGGCCAAAGCCATCGCCGTTTCATACAGAAACCCGGTCGGTTCCCCGTTCTCGTCGCGGGCAATCTCGCCAAAAGCAGGATCGGGCGTGTCCCGGGTAATGCCGGCCAGCTCCAGGGCCTTGCTGTTCAACCAGGCCCCGTGACACTCGGCGTTGAACAGGAACACCGGGCGATCGGGAATGTACTTGTCCAGTGTCGAGCGGTGCGGCAAGCGCTTCTCATCCCATAAAATATGATACCAGCTAAAGCCGATAATCCACGGATCGTCCGGGCGCTGATCGGCAAAGGCTTTGACCATCCGCGCCGTTTCATCCTCGGACTTGGCCGCAAGCAGGTTCACACCCTGGCGCTCCAGGCTGCCTAACAGCAGGTGAATGTGAAAATCGTGAAAACCCGGCATAATCAAGCGGTCCTGAAAATCGCGCACCAGCGTATCCGGACCAATGCAGGCCTGCAGCTCAGCTCTCGTGCCTACGGCGAGAATGGTCTTGCCCGCCACGGCGACACCGCCGGCGAACGGCTCGTCCGCCAAACCGGTAAATACGGCGTTGCTGTACAGTACGCTATCGGCAAATTTAGCCTGTTCAGTCATGTCCGTCCCACCCTTCGTGGTTATTGTGAGGATTTCAACTCATTCCACAAGCGGTCGTACTCCGTAACTTTGTCGCCCAGATCGCCTGCGTATTCGCCGCGTTTCAGATCAGCTTCTGTCGGATAGACGATAGGGTCATCCGTGATCGCTTTGTCAAGCAATTCCTTTGCCTTCTTGTTTGGATTGGTATAAGGAATCTCTTTGGAGATGGCGGCACTCACTTCGGGCTTCAGCAGGAAGTTGATAAAGGCTTCGGCGGCTTCCTTGTTTTTGGCATCCTTGGGAATGACGAAGTTGTCCATCCATAAAATGACGCCTTCTTTCGGATAAAATGCTTTGATCGCTGGAACTTCTTTTTGCGCCAGCGCTGCCTCGGCACCATAGACAAAGCCGACAGAGGCCTCACCGTTGATCAACAGGCTCTTTGGATTGTCGCTGTCAAACGCTTTAATATTCGGCAACAGCTCCTTCAGCATCTGTTTTGATTTCGCCAGCACGGCTGGATCGGTCTCGTTCATCGACTTGCCCTGCATCTGGTTGGTCATGCCGATTAACGCACGCATGTCGTCGACGACAACCAGCGAGTTTTTAAATTCGGGCTTCCATAAATCCGCGTAGCTGTCGATCGGCGTTTTTACCTTGTCGGTATTGACGGCAATCACGACGTTTCCGGCCAGATAAGGAACAGAGTTCTCGTTGTTCGGGTCAAACGCCTGGTTCACATAATCTTCCCCGATGTTCTGAAAATTGGGGATCTTGGTCAAATCGATCGGTTCGAGCAATTGCTGTTTGCGCATGATGTCCACCATGTAGCTGGTCGCTACAGCGAGATCGTAGACGCCGCTGCTCGCCGTCAGCTTGGCCAGCATCTCCTCATTGGAGGAGTACGTGCTGTAGTTCACTTTGATACCGCTTTCTTGCTCGAACTGCTTGATTACCTCTTCCGGGAGGTAGTTCGACCAGTTGAACACATTTACGACTTTCGGTTTGCTATCGCTATTTGCTGCGCTGTCACTGCCGCAGCCGGCCATGAGCAGCAGCGCGCCTGTTGTCAGGAGCGACAGACAGGTCTTCCACTTCCAAGGTTTTATCATCGTTTATTCTCCAGCCCTTCGCTTTCAGTGTTTCTACAAACAATTATACATACTTCCTCAGTATACAGGTTTTTATCTGTAGATAAAGGATAAAAATGTTTGCTTTTGATACCACGCGTAAAAATTTGAATCGAGAACACATAAACCTTTGTAAAATCTAAGGAATTTGATTATTCGCTCACTTGATATATTTTTCGATTACTATAGTTCATTTTATTGAAAACAAACTGTGGAACATTTGATCTTTTCACCATATCAAACCAATCTCCCTTCCGAGTATAACTATTGACAAAATGTGAAATAAATGGTATTTTTAAAAAATAAATAGGAAGGAAAATTATGTCGAAAAGGAAAATGATGCTTTTTTGTTTGTTGGCTTTTTCAATTTTTTTAACACAATTCTTGTCTTTTGACCAAAGCTTTGCGACACAGGTAAAGCAAAGTAGTAGTACTACTGATTGCGGATGTAACAGTTCTAATCAAAACAAGAACCTGGAAAATACTCCTGTAATAAAAGACAAGAAAAATTTAGTTTCGTCAACGGTTGTAAGTGACTTAATCAAAACTAAAGATGCACTAAATAAAATAAAAACGGACAAATTATTTAATAAAGTTAGCGAATATAATGAGCTTTCAAAATATAAACTAGATTTAAGTAATGTGACAGTTCGAGAAATTGATATTTCTAATTTGGAAATGAAAAATAATATAGCAAATACAAATACAAATACTGATACAAATGTAAAGGTTCCAATGAATTTAAGTCAAGGGGATGGGCAGTTAAGTTATACTTATACGGACAAATATTCTGTTGCACAATTTTCTATTAAAATAAAGGGAGAGGAAATAGAAAAACGTAAAGGTGAGTTGTTCAGTCAACAAACTTACAAAAAATTAGTAGATATCATCACAAATCAGAAACTTAAAGTTGACAAGTCCAGTACTATTGGATTAAAAAGCGTTACTTTCTCCTCTGTTTCAGATGATATTGATGTAAATACGGGTGTTGTAATCCCCGTTGTAGATGAAAATAAAAATGTAGTTGGACAAATATTAAAGTTTGACTCTAACAATATTCCGATTCTTAAAATAGGGAATGAGATAACAGCCTTCAAAGACGGAGAAGTAGTTACTTTTGCTGAAGGTGATTCTTGCTCACTTTATGTTGGTTGCGTCATAAAATGTTTCTGTAATGGTGGAGCCTATGATGGACTGCGTGCTTAAAATCTTGGGTTGTATTTCTGGCTGCTGCACTTGTAATAACTTCCTATCTTGTGCCGTTTGTGCTGTATGTTGGTATCAATATTACTCTTGTGCTGTTAATTGTGCCTAAAACAGTAGTTTCTTAATGTAAGTAAATTGGAAAGTAGAGAAGATTACCCTGTACCATTTTGTAACACGGTATAGGGTAATCATTTGCGTTTTACGGTTTGAGCGTGATTAAAAGTTCGATCTTTAGTTTTGTAGCATTTTGTTTTCGTTTAAATCAATTGAAGAGGTGATTCATGTTAATGTGGCTAAACTTCATTCTTCTCTTTTGTTTTACCATGACCATATTGTCTACTCTCCAAGAAGGTAGTTATAAAGGTGATCTTCTGTTTTGGGCATGGCTTATTCTGTACCCATACTTAGTGTTTGATACAATAAAGTATATAATTGGTAAAAAACAAATAAAACCCATCAGTAAGTACTCTTACAAGGCAGGGTTTATTTCGTTTTGGTTTTATGTCATATGTTCAATATTGTTCAATTTTTTACTTAATCATAAAATAATTCCGGAAACATTCAATTTTAATATTATCCACATCACTTATATTAGCCTTATAGTTTACTTTTCCATAAGGGTGCTCTTTTATTATAAATACAAGCAATGAACCAAGTGTTGAGAGGGGAACCAAGTGTAACTAGCTACACAATCACCCACGAGGGTACTTTTTTGTACTGTCCAGAAAGCAAAAGATTCATTTGAAGCAGAGGTGAGGCAAAAGCCCTTGCTTTTTTTGGCTGAGGGTGATAGTATTCAATCAACGTCAGGTGGCTTCTGGGCCACCTAGCGTTCTGAAAATGAAATACATTCCTTCGGGGCAGGGTGAAATTCCCGACCGGCGGTGATCGCGTTTTTCGCGTAAGCCCGCGAGCCTCTCGTCCGCGCAAGCGGCAGGGTGCAGGATCTGGTGCGACTCCAGAGCCGACAGTACAGTCTGGATGGGAGAAGGATGACGACAGTACGTTCGCACGCGTGCTTGTTTCACTGTGCAAATGTCGGGTCGAATGGGGAGCTGTGCGCGGGACAGCACCTTTTATTTGACTTTGCCATTTTCACGGAAGGCTGTCAGATATGCCCCTGAAGAGCTGTTGTCTTCAGGGTTATTGCATTTTTGGGACAAAAAATGGAACGTGTCGTATAGCCAGCAAGCCGCAGGGAGATGCTGTTGCCAATCCTCAAGAAGGAACAATCACATGAGGAGATGGTACAGATGCAAAAATCAGAGCTGCCGTTGAAGCAGCAGTCGAATCAAATGAGAAGGCTAGTCGCGATACCGCTGTTGGCGGCCATTGCGTTTATCCTGCAATACCTGGAATTCCCGCTGCCGGTGGTCCCCAGTTTTCTCAAGCTGGACTTCAGTACACTGCCAGGGCTGTTTGGCGGATTGATGTTCGGACCGGTCGCCGGTATTTTGATTGAACTGATTAAGAATGCACTTCATTTAATGCTGAAAAATACAGACGGTTTGCTCGTCGGCGAATTTGCCAACTTTGTGGCCGGATCGTGCTTTATCTACGCAGTCGTTATGCTGCAACGCTGGCGCAAAGGACGGGGTGGGCTGGTAGCAGGATTTGCGCTTGGTACTATCCTGATGACAGCGTTCATGTCGGTTGCAAATATGTATGTGCTGATCCCGACCTATGCCGCACTTTATCAAATGCCGATCGAGTCGTTTCTGCAAACATTCCAGATGGACAGCATGTGGTCGATTATCCTATACGGGATTGCCCCGTTCAATGTATTGAAAGGAATTGCCATTTCTCTCGTGGCCTACTTGATTTTCATCAAAATCGAACCTCGGCTGAAAGTAAACGCCTGATCGACAAAGCCTGTTTTACCCGCGACAGGAAAACATCCCCTGCAAGAGAAGCGCTCGGCATGAGCACGACCCTTACATGCAGGGGATTTTTTTATGGAAAGTTGCCGGACGGTATGCTCGTTTCCCATATCTTGGTATAATGAACATATTATAAGGCAGAGTGAGGAATTTATGAACGGACCGGAGTGATCGAGTTGGCAATAACAACGGTGTATACTTATGACGAAATGAAGGTATATATAGGGGAAATCGGGTTTCTGCCCCTGTCAAATCTGGTTCCAGGCTATCCTTCGCTAGCGTCACTGACGAATCCGGGCAGTTGGCATACGGATAGTCCGGAAACAGATCCATGGCTTTGGCGTGTACGATTGGCTGATGAGCGAGTCGTCGCCTATGGGAAATTTGTCAAGAAGAAACCAGTTTTTGTGACGGTTGATCTGTTCCCCTACGTTCGTTCGGTGCTCGCTGATAGCCGTCCCGTAGCGAAGCGTTATCAGGATGGGCTTGTATCACGCACCGCCTATACGGTTTTTCAAGCTATTGAAGCTCATGGAACGATTGATGCCCGTGAGCTGAGAACCATAGTGGGGATGCGTGACAAAGAACAGAAGGCTCCATTCGAAAAGGCAGTGGAAGAACTGCAAAGCTCGCTTGACATTGTCATCACCGGAAGTGCGTCTCGCTCCAACGATCAAGGTGAGCCGGTTGGCTGGAAGAGCATGTGCTTTCAGCCAACTGGTATGTGGATGGATCTGGGCGGCATTGATTCCCAATGGTATGAACGGGATACCGCAAAAGTGCATTTGCTCCAGCATTTTGAACGGATAAGCAGCGAGAAGTCACTCGTGCATTTGAAAAAGCTGTTTGGCTTGTCTTAGTCCCAGATGACCGGGCGTTCCAATCCGAGCATCCGCATGTATTGCAAAAACTGGCCTGCGTGAACGGCATCATGGTAAGCGATACGCAACAGCATATCTCCGATGCTTCGCCGGTAACCGACGTCACTCCGATCAATTATTCGGGTCGTCAACTCGTGTTCGCTCAGCCTCGTTACGAACTGGAGCAAGCTCTGAAAATACGGTTCAGACAGTGTTATCTCCGATTCGACTGACGTGATGGGTTCGTTGGCATAAGGGGCGGGGATCGAAGTCGGCAGGAACCTCCGTTTTCAAGAATGAGCAGGTAATCGTGACTCCCCGACCACACATGCCGGATCATCTCTCCGAAAGAGAGCGCAGATTGGTCGGGACGCCAGTGCAGCCATTGATCGGGCAAAGATTTCCACAGCATGAAACTGGCTCATGCAGCCGGAATCAGTCCACAGACGGCAAGTACTCACCTGGCCAAGCTGGTCGAAGGCAACCTGATTTCCGTAGAATCCCAGGGCCGTCATCGTTATTACCGGTTAGCCAGCCCGCACGTTGCCGAAATGTTGGAGCTTATGTCGCTTATCGCACCGCCTGTACAGGTGCGCTCGCTCAATCAATCGATAAGAGGAAAGGAGATCCAGGCAGCCCGTACATGCTACGACCATCTGGCCGGGAAGCTGGGCGTGGAAATAACGGAAGCGCTGTTGAGACGGGGATTGCTGCTGACGTCTGGCGACAATTACAGTATAACGGAAGCGGGGAAAGAATGGTTTGCGGCGTTGGGGATCGATTTGCCAAAGCTGGCGCAAAAAAGGCGCCATTTCGCCCGCCAGTGCCTGGACTGGAGTGAACGACGGCACCATCTTGCAGGAGCTTTGGGCGCGGCGTTAGCCACGTGCCTGTTCGAGCGGGGCTGGATTGTCCGCACCGCACACGGCAGAGGAATTACACTAACGGAAAAAGGGAAAGCGGAACTGAGCAAGGAGCTCGGGATCGACTTCGGTGTGTAAGCGGCCGGCATTCATACGGACCAGTTCAGCACCCATGCAGTAAAGTCAGCGGGATCGGTAAAGAAAAAATCGGGTTTGGGATCGAATCCGCCGGTCTTTTGCGAGACGCTCAGCCAGTTTACGCCTACGGCGATTACCTTTGCAGCTTTGGCAGCGGCGATATCTGCGTCACTGTGGTCGATTCGGGCGTGGCAGTCCAGTGCTTCGGCATGCTGATGCAGTGGAATTTTGTTTTGCAGGATGGCTGTTTCGGGAGGGCCAAACAGTCGGATGATGTCTTCGTTTTCATAATGTTCCAGCAAAAAGCGTGAAAAGGTGGCACGAATTGTCTCGAATATGATGGGGAGCGTATCGGCAACGGTACCGTCGAAGTCAAACAGAACGGTCTTGATCATCGGAACCTCCTCCAGTAGCGAAAAAACCATCTGTGGGGGATGGTTTTTATCGGTTAATCGATATCTTCAAAAGGTTCGTCACTATCTTCTGCCGGCTCAGGCGGCGTATAAGGGAACAGAATATCGTAAAATTTGTAACGGCGACGATCGCTTTCATTTTTATTTTCCCGGTACTTTTGCAGCAAGCCGCTAATTTCCGCCAGGAACTGTTTCCGCTCTTCTTTGGTCAAATAAAACTCGGTCGTGTTGAAGGCAAACGTATCTTTGTATTCTTTGCGGACGTCAATGTCGCTGGCAATGAAATGGTTCAGCGTGCGCATCAAGTCCTTTTCCGTCGTGCGAATCGGAGAGAACATCACATCGCTCAACTGATGAGCGTTTTCCTCGATCATGACCTGCAGCTTTACGGTGATTAGCTTCGCCACTGGTTGATAGTATTTTTCGACAATGGAGCCCTTCACTCGCGTGTCTACCTGCTCAAGCAGTCCGACGCGAACCAATTCCTTCACGTGGTAATGCAGTCTGGCCGCGTTTTCGCCGAGCTCGGTCGCGATTTGTTTTGCTGTGCGCGGTTCCAAATCCTCAAATAGCTCAAGTATTTTGACACGCTCAGGAATGGCAAGGGATTTCAAGGCTTCGGGGTCTGTCACATCATAGAACTCTTTCATCCATTTATTCACCGTCCAGCTTCTATATATCTACATTCATAATTCTTTATATTTATCACCAATCAATTCTATCGTTTTCTTAGGTAAAGCGCAACTTCAATCGTGGAAAAGATGAAAGCGGTTTACGCATTATGCTAATATAGATTGAAAGAACAGAAAGAAGGTCCAATATTTGGAATTGGAGGATTCGCCATGATCACGGTAGATGAAGGACAACAAGCGCCTGACATTTCGTTAGAGAGCAGTAGTGGAGAACGGGTGGCTTTATCGGATTTTCGCGGAAAAAATGTCGTGCTCTATTTTTACCCAAAAGATATGACGCCTGGCTGTACGACAGAGGCATGTGATTTTCGCGATCAGCATACCCATTTTGAAAATCTGAATACCGTTATTATCGGGGTTAGTCCAGATCCAGTCAATCGCCATGCCAAATTTATCGAAAAATACGGGCTGCCCTTTTTGCTGTTGGCTGATGAAGAGCATAAAGCGGCTGAGCTGTTTGGCGTCTGGAAGCTGAAAAAAAATTACGGCAGAGAATACATGGGCATTGAACGGTCGACGTTTGTGATTGACAAGACGGGCAAGATCGTGAAGACGTGGCGCAATGTCCGGGTGAAGGGGCATGTCGAGGAAGCGCTGGCGTACATAAAAGAGCATTTGGCGTAATTGTCTTCTGTGAGCATGAAATGAGAACGGGATCAATCGTTACAAGAAGGGAGTACCTGTAGCTGGGTAGTCCCTTTTATTTGTCGACAGGAATTTATAGAAATTCCTGTCGACAAATAAGCGTAACTAAGACTACGCCAAAAGGCTTGGAGCAGCCAAGTTTTCTAATGCTGACAGTAGCTGAGCTTGGCAGCGTTATTGCATAACCTAGTCGTATCTATGTTTGTGGAGGTACGATATGTATGGCAAAACGATTTAAAGTGGCGAGCGTTCAATTCAACCCTGTTCGGGAAGAGCGCGAGCAAAATATTGCAGCGTTGGCGGATGTCGTGACGGAAGCTGCACAAAATGGAGCCAAGCTCATTGTTACACCGGAAATGGCAACGACCGGCTATCATTACCGCAACAGGGAAGCAATATCCCCCTACGTCGATACGATTCCGGGGATAACAACCGATGCGTTCCTCGCTATCTGCCAAAAATACGCTGCCTATGTCGTAATCGGGATGCCGGAGGTCGATTCGCAAATGGGAGTATCATATGATCAAGGCAAGCGCGGTCTGGTCGCCGCGCGGTGAAAGCTCGCGGAATCCCTGTACATACCGACTTCCGTAGAGCAACCGACGGTCCTTTATGCGGAAGTGGACCCGGCCCTACTCGCGAATCCGGGAAAAAGCAGACTGGCAGAGAGACGTCCCGAGCTGTACAAGGAGCTTATGCTGTACATTTCGCCATGGGATTTCACCAAACAGCATCCGGGCGTTGACTTATCGGTCGCAGCCATTCAATATGAGCCTATGGTTGGTGATAAACGTGCCAATCTAGCTAAAATTGACCGCCTTATCGAACAAGCTGCTCATAAAACAGCTAGGCAGGCAAAAAAGCTGCGTCTTGTAGTGTTGCCCGAGCTATCGGCAACAGGACCGATCCATGCTCTGCCGGATGAAGTCAAAAGCCAGCTCGCTGAAGCGACAGACGGACAAACGGTGCGGGCGATGAGGCGAATGGCTGAAACCTATCAAGTAGCTATTGTTTTCGGCATTTGTGAAAGAAAATCCGAAAATGCTGCTCGGCGTATGAGCAGCCCCAATAAGGAGGGAGACGTAATGCAGCAGCACGTATTGGATGAAATCCGCGCGATCATTCCGCCAGATCGGATGTTTCTCGATTTGTCGGAACGGTATTGTTACAGCTATGACGCCTCGTTTGGGCAATATTTGCCGGATATCGTCATCCAGCCCAAGGACGCGGCGGAGATCAGTCAGCTCGTCAAGCTTGCCAATGAGCACCTGATCCCAGTCTATCCGCGTGGGGCAGCGACGTCCTTGAGCGGCGGACCGCTTCCTGTCGAAGGCGGAATGGTTTTGGACCTGTCACGATTGAATCAAAAGCTGGTGATCGATCGAGAAAATTTGTTGGCGATTGTCTCTCCGGGCGTGATTACGGCTGACATCCACCAGCGAGCCGAGGAAGCAGGTCTCTTTTATCCTCCCGATCCGAGCAGCGCCCACGTTTCGACGATTGGCGGCAACCTGCTGGAAAATTCAAGCGGGCCCAAAGGATTGAAGTATGGCACGACAAAAGAATACGTCATCGGGCTGGAGGTCGTGACACCGACGGGGGAAATTATCCGCACGGGCGGCAAAACGGTGAAAAACGTGACCGGTTACGATTTAACTCGGTTGATTGTCGGTTCCGAGGGTACGCTGGGCATTGTCACAGAAGCGATCCTGCGCTTGATCCCCAAACCGCAGGCGCGGAAGACGCTGCTGGCAACCTTTGACCGCCTGGAAGATTCCGGGCATTCAATAACGAAAATTTTATCGGCGGGCATTTTGCCGGCAGCGATGGAGCTGATGGACAACGCCTGCATTCGCTCGGTGGAAAATTACGCGCCATGCGGTCTTCCCGTTGAGGCCGAAGCACTGATTATCGTCGAGGTAGACGGCCATCCGATGGCGATCGAAGAGGAGATAAGCAAGTGCAGAGAGCTTTGTCTCGAGCAGGGAGCAACGAATGTGCGAGTGGCTCAGAACGAGGCCGAACGGTTGGAGATTTGGAAAGCGCGAAAAATGGTTTCTCCGGCGATTACCCGGATGGGGCCGACTAAGATTTCCGAAGACGCTACCGTGCCCCGCAGCCAAATCCCTGCTATGATGAAGCGGCTCAGCCAAATACGTGAAAAATATCAACTCAATCTGGTCGTGTTCGGTCATGCCGGCGACGGCAACCTGCACCCCAATATCATCACCGATAAGCGGAATCGCGAGGAAATGAAACGGGTGGAAGAGGCGGTCAGTGAAATTTTTGAGGCGGCTGTTTCACTCGGGGGGACACTTTCCGGCGAGCATGGCATCGGTACGATGAAGGCGCCGTACATGGAGCTGGAGCTGGGCGAGGCTGGACTGATGATGATGAAAAAAATCAAAGCGGCTTGGGATCCGAACGGGATTTTAAATCCGGGAAAACTGTTTCCCAAGCCCGGTCAGACCAAGGTGGTGCTAACGGAATGAACAGGCCAGCCGAAAACGTTGCAGCATGCTCCAGCGAGCCAGTGCGCAAGCTGTTTCAAACAACCTACGATGCGACGAACCAGTGTGTTCAATGCGGGTACTGTTTGCCGGCATGTCCGACCTATATCTCCATGGGAAAAGAATCGGCATCTCCACGGGGACGAATCAATCTGGTCAAAATGGCCGCGGAAGGGAAAATCGATATTCAGAAGCACATGTCCGACCCGATCGATTTGTGTTTGGGGTGTCGGGCTTGTGAGACAGCCTGCCCGGTAGGTGTACCATACGGTCAAATCGTCGAAGCAGCAAAAGAAGCGATGGCGAAGACGGCATCTGACAAGCAGGGTGCCATGAAGAAACTCGTGCTGACCAAGCTCTTTCCCTATCCGCGACGGTTGCAAATGGTCGGCAATCTCGTGTGGGCTTATCAGAAGCTTGGTATTCAAAAACTGGTGCGGACGACGAAAGTCATCAAGGCATTCTCGGTACCGATGGCTCAATTCGAACGGGTCCTTCCCCCGCTGGAGTCTCCTCGCAAGCGAACCGAACGCGGGACGGTACTGCCGGCCAAAGGGACAAAGAAAGCGCGTGTCGCCTTTTTTGCCGGGTGTGTAATGGACGCGATGATGCACAAGACCAATCGGCTGACAATCGAGTTGCTGACGCTTGTCGGATGCGAAGTCGTGTTCCCCAAGGAGCAAAATTGCTGCGGGGCGCTGCACGCCCATCAGGGAATGACGGAGCAGGCAAGAGAGCTGGCAAAAGCAAATATTGCCGCGTTTGAGCAAGCAAAGGCGGATTTCTATGTCAACAATGCCGGAGGATGCGGGGCGATCCTGCGGGAATACGATCACCTGTTTGCGGAAGACGAGAAGTGGCTGCAGCGGGCAAAAGATTTCGTGAGCAAATCGAGGGACATTACCGAGATTCTCGTTCAATTCGGGCCGCTTCCCTTTATTAAGTCACTGCCATCTGTCATCACGTATCAGGACTCGTGCCATTTGCGCAATGTCCAGAAAGTCAGCAAGCAGCCGCGTCAACTGCTGCAATCCATTCCCGGCGCCACTTACGTAGAGTTCGCCGGCCATGACAGCTGCTGTGCTTCCGGCGGGATCTACAACTTGCTGCATTTTGATGAATCGATGGCGATACTCGATGCCAAAATGGAAAATGTCAGGCAAGCCAATGCGGCGACTATTGTGACCACGAATCCCGGATGCTTGCTGCAGATGCAAGTCGGCATCGAACGACTAGGGGGCACAAAAGAGATGCGGGCCGTGCACATCGTAGAAATACTGGCCGAAGCGTGTGGAATCAATTAGAAAGCGAAAAAAAGTTCATCTGGTCAGGATGAACTTTTTTCGTTTCCCGTTCGACGAGCACTTGTAAAGTATCGCATGAGCGAATATGTTTAAACTGTAAGGTAAGCCTTCGGATTAAATAACGGATGAAACAGAGCGGCAGCACAAGCAGTACATAGAGAAGGAGTGCGTTCGTAATCGGTCGAATTCATTTTATGGAACAAGTGAAATAAATGGATAGCAAGATCAGAAGACAGGGGATGAAGCACGTGAAAATGGAAGTACCGGTTCAGTATATGATCGAAGCTTTTACCAGTCTCGCACAGATTCCCAGCCCGACGGGGAATGCCAGCAAAGCGATCCAGTGGGTACAGGAAGCGTTCGAGCAGTTGGGCTACACCGTGACACGCACAAACAAAGGCTCTGTCATGGTGTCGATCAAGGGCGAGAACGATCGGCAGCACCGCTTGCTGACAGCCCATGTCGATACGCTGGGTGCAATGGTAAAAGAGATTAAGAGCAATGGCAGACTGCGTTTGACCAATATTGGCGGTTTTACCTGGAATGCTGTGGAAGGCGAATACTGTCAGATCGAAGCGGCGGATGGCCGCATGTTTACCGGGACGATTTTGACCACGCAAGCTTCTGTTCATGTGTATGGGCGCGAGGCAGGCAAACTGGAGCGGACCGAGAGCGTGATGGAAGTGCGTCTCGATGAGCGGGTCACGAGCAAGCAGGACGTGCTTGACCTCGGGATCAATGTCGGCGATTTTGTCTCCTTTGATCCGCGCGTCACTGTAACGGAGAGTGGATTTATCAAGTCCCGCCATCTCGACGACAAGGCAAGCGTAGCAATTATATTGGGTGTCATGAAGCAACTGAAAGAATCGGGTATCGAGCTACCATTCACCACTCATTTCTATATATGTAATAATGAGGAAATAGGTTATGGCGCCAATTCAAATATCCCCGAGAAGACGGTCGAATACCTGGCTGTGGACATGGGGGCAATCGGTGAAGGGCAGACGACGGATGAATACTGTGTCTCGATTTGCGCAAAAGACTCGTCCGGTCCTTACCACTATGGCTTCCGCAAGCATCTGACAGCACTCGCGGAACAGCTCGGGCTGAACTACCAGGTCGATATTTACCCGAGCTACAATTCAGATGCCAGTGCCGCACTGCGCGCAGGCTTTGACATCGTTCACGGTCTGGTCGGTCCCGGCGTAGATGCGTCGCATTCATTTGAACGAACACACCGCGATGCGTTTGAAAATACGGGCAAGCTGCTGCTTGCGTACCTGCAGTCAAAAGAATTGGCTGAGTAAGGAGAGTCACAGTACTGATGAGCCAAAACAACATGTATCGCTGGGCGGACTACTATGATCTTACCCAAAGAGGAGTGGCTGGAGATATTCCCTTTTACGTAGAGATGGCCAAACAAATACAGGGTGACGTTTTGGACTTGGCTTGCGGCACAGGCCGTCTGAGCATTCCGATCGCCCAGGCCGGACTTTCTGTGACCGGTCTTGATTTGTCTGTCGATATGCTGCGACGTGCAGAGCAAAAGGCAGCGGAGGCTGGCGTTTCGGAGGCCATAGCGTTTTTGCAAGGGGACATGCGCAAGTTTGATCTGCAAAAGACGTTTCCGCTGATCATGATTCCGTTTCGCTCCTTTCTGCATCTTTTGCACATTCATGATCAGATGAAAGCGCTAACCTGTATACGTCAGCATCTTGCACCCGGCGGCAAATTTGTCATGAATGTATTTGTCCCAAACATTTCCCATCTGTATGAAGAAAGCGAGAAAATGTCGCTGCGTGGCATGGTCCCGCTGGACAGTGGGGAACAAATTGCGATGTGGGATTACACCCTGTACGATCACTTTCAACAGTTGGCCGAGGTTACACGAACGTATGAGCGGATTAGTCCGCAAGGGGTCGTGACGGAGAAAATCGTTGGCAGGTTTACGCTTCGCTACATATTTCCCGCCGAGCTGCATCACCTGCTGCGTTTAAACGGGTTTAAAGTCGTACAGCGCTATGGCTCCTTTGACAAGGCGCCGTTTGACGGACGGAGCAGTGAGCTGATCATTATTGCCGAAGCGATCTAGCATATCGTGAAATTCGCTGTCGATTTCCGGGGAAATAAATACAACGAGGGGGAGTAGAGGATGAAGATTTACACGAAAACTGGCGACAAGGGACAGACGTCATTAGTCTATGGCAAGCGGGTGTCAAAATACGACGGTCGTGTGGATGCATATGGTACGTGTGATGAAGCCAATTCTGCCATCGGAATGGGAGTTTCCTTGCTGCCTGCAGGAGAGGAATGGGCCGAACTGTTGAACGTTCTGCATGTCGTGCAAACGAAGCTGTTTCACATCGGTGCAGAGCTGGCGACACCGGAAGGCAAAGAGGTGGGCTGGCCGATCAGGGAGGCTGACGTGGAGATGTTGGAACAGCAAATCGATTTGCTCGATGCCAAGCTCCCGGTGTTGAAAAATTTTGTCCTGCCAGGCGGACACCCTGCGGCCAGCGCTTTTCACGTGGCGCGAACAGTCGTCAGAAGGGCGGAGCGCAGATCTGTCCAGGTTGCGGAACAGGAGCATGTCAATCCGGTTGTCATCAAGTACTTGAATCGCTTGTCCGACTACTTGTTTGTGCTGGCGAGATTCGTAAATTTGCAAACAGGGCATACAGAGTTGAACTTGCATGAGGAAATCAAATAGTCAATCACGAGAGCGCGGTTGTCGAGGACAGGCACAATTCCCGGCTTCCCGCTTTTTTCTTCGGGGAAAAGGGGGAAGTGTGCAGTCTGCCAGCGTTTGTCCATTTTTGTCCGCAAACGGGGAAATGGAGAAAGTTTGGCGAGCTAGCGCGTATTAGGTGTTATAATGGAAAAGAAGAGGGGGCGAGGAAGAGATGGAACAACAATCACATACACCGGCAAAAGAGGCCAAGCCAAAAGCGCCGACACGCAGCAAGCGGGTCCCTGTCGAACAGATTTTGACAACACTGCATTCATTATATCCGGATGCTCACTGTGAGCTGAATTTTACTTCTCCCTTCGAGTTGCTGTTGGCCACGATCTTGTCGGCGCAATGCACAGACAAGCGAGTGAATGAAATTACCGCGCCGCTTTTTGCCAAATATAACAAAGCCGAAGATTACTTACATCTTACACAAGTCGAGATGGAAGAATATATAAAAGGATTGGGCCTGTACAAAAACAAGAGCAAAAATATACTGGAGACCTGTCGAATCCTCTACGAAAAGTACAATGGAGAGGTTCCGCAAAGCCATAAAGAGCTGGAGGCATTGCCCGGTGTTGGCAGAAAAACGGCCAATGTCGTCTTGTCCAACGCTTTTGGCGTCCCGGCCATTGCGGTCGATACGCATGTTTTCCGCGTTGCCAATCGCCTTGGGCTGGCCAAAAGCGATAACGTCGATGAGACAGAAAAGCAACTGATGAAACGGATTCCGCGTGAACAGTGGTCAGATGCGCACCATTGGCTGATTTGGCACGGCAGGCGAGTCTGTACGGCCCGCAGTCCGAAGTGCAGCGAATGCCCACTCCGGGAAAATTGTCAATACGCCAGGGCAGAAGCCAAAAAAGCGAAGCGGTCATAGCCAGCCAACCTCAAAAAAGCTTGGAAGTTGCTGGCCGACATGGAAAGGATATTGACACGGCTAACAAAATAGCCGTACACTTATTTATAACAATTCTTAGAAAATCTTTGTTATTATTTAGAGTAACAAGGCGTTCTCTATACTGTGAGGTGCACGACGATATGACGCAGCGTGTCGAGAGAGCTGTAGAAATTTTGAAGCATACGGGTGTACGCATGACTCCGCAGCGTCATGCGATACTTGCATACTTGCTTGAGACGATGAACCATCCGACAGCCGATGAAATTTACAAGGCGCTGGAAGGTCGATTTCCCAATATGAGTGTGGCGACGATATATAACAACCTGCGAGTCTTTAAGGAAGCCGGGTTGGTGAAAGAGTTAACCTACGGCGATGCATCCAGCCGTTTCGACGCGAATGTTCAGGAAGAGCATTATCACGTAATCTGTTCGGGCTGCGGTGCGATCCGCGATTTTCAATTTCCTTACTTGAGCGATGCAGAGCTGGCCGCTGCCAGTTCAGCCGGGTTTAAGGTGCTGGGCCATCGCATGGAAGTGTACGGCCTATGCGAAGAGTGCCAGAAGCAACAATCCCACTAAAAATGACAGACAAACAGGCGCACGGAGTCGATCCGATGTGCCTGTTCGCTTTTTCAACAGGTAAGTTCGTCCACTTTCAGATTGTTCAGTTTTGAAAAATTTGTCATAAGGTTGTAGAAAAGTGTATACTCATTTATGATCAAATGGAGACCTGACACCCTCATTGTGAGGAGAAAAACGCAAGGAGGGACATTCGTGAGTGTACCTTTACGTGTTCAACCACGGCCCAAACGAAAAAACAAGCTGATAAAGCCGATGCTTATGCTGCTTCTGTTCTTCTGTCTCGTCGCTGTGACCATCTGGTACTGGATCACCTATCAAGCAGCTTCGACGGAGCATGTGGCACCTTACGATGGCCGACAGCACGTCATTGTCTACCAGGGAGAAGCATTTCCCCAATCGTTTCAACTCGTAGACGACCAGGTTCTGCTGCCGATTGACTTTATTAAAGAACACATAGATCCTGCGATTTTTTGGGACGAACCTACTGCGTCAGTGATCGTGACCACCAAGGATAAAGTTTTGCGGATGCCAAGCGAGCAAGTCGTCGCGTATTTGAACAAGACTCCTGTCGATTTGAAAATCCCGGTAAAACAGCAAGAGGGAACCGTGTACATACCTTACGAGCCACTGGAAAAGCTGTATCCGTTCCAGGTGCAGTATGTCGCGTCGACAGGGACGGTAATCGTTGAAAAGGCCGGCTACTCCGTTCAACAAGGGAAAACTGCCGATGGAGAGGATCAGCAGGAACCGCAACCGTTGCGCACAGGGCCGTCGCGAAAACAGCCGATCGTCGGGGAGCTGGCACCTGGCAGCGAAGTCGACCTGCTGGGAGAAGAAGCGGGCTGGTATCGAGTCCAAACAGCAGATGGCCTGACCGGCTTTTTGCCGAAAGAGTCAGTCAGTTTGACACAAATCAGACAGTCGCTTGCCGAACGGCCAAACGAAAAACAAAATGCTGTCTGGAGCCCTCTCGGAAAACCAATCGTGCTTGCCTGGGAACAGGTGGCCAGCAAAAATCCGAATACGGCCAATATTGCGGATATGGCCGCTGTAAACGTCGTTTCCCCTACGTGGTTTGAGCTGTTGGATGACAAAGGCACGATCGGCAACAAAGCGGACCCCGCTTACGTAAAGTGGGCCCATAGCAAAGGCTACAAAGTCTGGGGGCTCGTAACCAACGGATTCAATCCCGATTGGACCAAAGCTGTGCTCGCCAGCTATGAGTTGCGGGAAAAAATGGTCGCTCAAATTTTGCAGTACGCCAATATGTACGATCTGGACGGAATTAATCTTGATTTCGAGAACGTCTACCTGGATGAAAAAGCCCGACTTGTGCAATTTGTCCGCGAGCTGGCTCCATACCTGCATGAACAGGGGTTGGCACTGTCGATGGATGTGACGATCAAATCGACGAGTGATCGCTGGTCCCGTTTCTACGACCGGGCCGAGCTGGCCAAAGTTGTCGACTACATGGCAGTCATGACGTATGATGAGCATCCCGCAGCCAGTCAAGTATCCGGCTCTGTCGCTTCGCTTCCCTGGGTAGAAAACGGCATGCTGGGCGTGCTCGAAGAGGTTCCGCGGGAAAAACTGCTGCTGGGTGTGCCGTTTTACACGCGCTTATGGAAAGAAGTGAAGCAGGCGGACGGTACGGTCAAAGTATCTTCCAAGGCGCTTTCCATGCCGACTGCCCAAAAGTGGGTGGAGGAGCGGAAGCTGACGCCGCAGCTTGATGAAGCAACAGGCCAGCAATTTGTCAGTTACAAGGATCCGGCAGACGGGGCTACGTATAAAATGTGGCTGGAGGACGCGACGTCCATGGAAAAACGCGTCGCGCTTGCGAAGAAGTACAATCTGGCCGGGTTGGCCGCATGGCGTCGGGGATATGAGACCGATGACATCTGGACGTCAATTGACAAAGGATTCCAGCAACGGTAACGGCGATACGTTCGATACAAAAAACCACCTGGTTCGTTTTTCAGGTGGTTTTTTCGTTCAGGTATTGCTCTGCGGCGTTTGCTCGTCCGCGAGAGAGAGCGGTTGTCCGCAAAACATGCAGGCGTCTTCTTTTCCCAGCATTTTCGTAACTTTTTTACACGTTGGGCATTCGACTTGCGCGGCTGACATCGAGACCATGCCGGTAATCATGAACAATACCGTTGCAACCATCATCAAAATAAACCCGATCAGGAGCAGAGATGTCATCAACAAAATGGAGCCTTTTAAAAAGGAGCCAAAATATCCTGCAAAAAAAGCGTATCCCACGTACATCAGCACAATGCCAATACCGATACACCAGTTTGCCCATGTGCGCATGCGCTTGATTTTATTTAGCCGATCCGTATTTTTCATCGTTCATTCCTCCCAACGGTTAGTATAACATAAGCCATTCAAAAAACATCCATGTTCAATGATTCGCCCTTTTAAAGGAGGAACTTGCTGAGTGATGTAGAATCCTTATTTTCAGTTAACCAAGAAACAGGGGGGTGCTGGGATGGCTTTGGACTTGGGTACGTATACAGCGAGACTTTTGCAAGACGATCTCGTTTTGTCTGTATTGGTGCTAAATAATCAAACGATGACGGGTCTGCCGTACAGTGCTGATCACATGTTCTTGGTTATTCTGAATACGGCTGAATTGCAATGTGAGATCCGAAACGTGGCTACTGATCATGAAAGCATCGTGGAATTGAAAATCAGCAGATGGCAATTGGAATCCTGGGCAATCCAAGGGGTTGGGGAGCAAATGGCAGTATTCATTGCCAATTCGGAAATCATTATGGACAAGGAAGATTACATCAAAACGTATCGCGAACGGTTAAAACGCTTTACAGCCAAATGGACGAAACGTAAAATATGCAGGGAATACTCGGGTGTACTCCGTCACTATCTCAATGCAAAAGAGCTGTTCCAGCGGCAATTGACCCTGGACGCATATCAAGCAGTTCTCAATGCGCTGCAAGGCTGGGCGAGGATTGCGATTTATCAGGCGGGCGAGCTTCCCGGAACGTCTATCTGGATGCAGGTCAAACAGATTGACCCGTCAGTCTACAAGCTGTATGAAGAACTGGTAGCCAGTCACGAGCCGTTTGAAAAGCGCGTCGAGCTGCTGTTGTTACCTGTAGAGTTTAGTGTAATGTCGCAAATGAAAACGTGCACGCAGCTCATAATCGATATTATGCAAACAGAAAACCGTCCCTGGTTTATTACCGAGCTGTTGCAGCATCCAGACTTGAGTAAGGAGGATATCGATATTTGCTTACTGCTGGAGAAGATGGCGAAGCGTTCACTTGTCGCCGAAGTAAAGGTAACAAAGGAAGAGGGGCACTTATACGAAAAGGGCTATTTGCTGACGTGTGGTTCAGTCTAAACGGCAAATATGCAGTTCAGTAAGCGGAAAAATCTTTTAAAAAAACTATTGACTCTAACTAGTCGAACATGCTATATTAACAAACGTCGCTCCTGCTTTATCGTTGAACGATAAAAAATAAGATAAAATTGTTGACTCAGCAGGCGTAGATATGATATACTAAGATAGTCGCTGTCGTGAGGTGGTAAACGCCTAACAGCACAAAAGTGTTCTTTGAAAACTGAACAGCGAAGCGTTTTATAGTAATAAATCACTAG
>CAMIVR010000053.1 GCA_946402065.1 uncultured Brevibacillus sp.
CTGAATATCTTGTTTATGGGAATGTTGTTTTGAAAGTACCTATGAGGAATTGAAACCAAAACGGTAACCTTTGGAAAGGATGGTGCATCGATGAGGTTTTGAAAGTACCTATGAGGAATTGAAACACGAGCCATTCGAAACTATCGCTAACCTCCGGCATATGTTTTGAAAGTACCTATGAGGAATTGAAACAATAACGTCTGCCACTCGTTCACATCGAGAAAGTACGTTTTGAAAGTACCTATGAGGAATTGAAACACACCTGATACTGCTGGCCGGGAGGGGCATTGATTTTCGTTTAGGAAGTACCCATAAGGAATTGAACCCTGGGCGCTCAGAGTTATTTAGAGGGAAAGAGTTTTCGTTCAGAAAGCGGTTTAACCGGTCCTTTGCCCCATGTCCTTCCGCTCTTCCCAAGCTCCCCACACCCTGTACAATATGAAGTATCACTATGTATGAAGGAGAATTATATGAACAAACTCAAATTCAGCGTGATCACCGCACTACTGATGACCGGCGCGTTGCCGGGCGGGCTCGCCCTGGCACAGACCCAGCCAGTCGCGAGCACGGAAAGCGCCACGGCAGATAGTCAGTCTACCGCAGCTCCGATCCCGGCGATCGTCCAAAAGACGTTGAACCAGCTGTACGCAATCGAGCCGGCACTCAAGCAACTGACCGAGATATCGAGCTGGCCCGGGGGAGAAGAGAGCCATCGCTTTTACATCGATTTGTCTAGTGCCAAAGACCCCGACGCTTTCGCGAGGATCGATGTCGACAGCAAGACGGGAGAACTTTTGTACTATTCGATCGAGTTGCCCCAACCCGCAAATCAGCCTGCAACAAAGCCTGCCTCCGACCAAGTCATCAAACAGAAAGCGGAGCAATTTATCACTGCGCTGTACGGAGCGGAAAAGCGCAAACAGGTTGGCGAGCCGCAATTGACGGATACGTCGTCTCGTAGCCAACTGGATGAGGACGATTCCGGCTTGTCGGCACCGTATCGAACCGTTCATTTTCCGGCGCTGCTGAACGGCATTGAGCTGTCCGGCAGCTCTTTCGGGCCTTATCTTGAGCTGGAGCTGGACGGAAAGGTCACCAGCTACAGCATCGAACCGCTAAATCTCACAGGTGTTGCGATCCCTGATCCCAAAAAAGCGCTGTCCCAAGCAGCGATCAAACAAAAAATATTCGCGCCTAAACATCTTGAACTGACCTATACCCAAGCCCAGCCGAAGCGCTACAGCGCAAATGGGGAGCCGCTCGACGTGCAACCAGCGCTCCAGTACACGTATGGCTGGATTGACGCAATCGATGCCGTAAGCGGAAAAGCTGTGAGTACATACACGGGAGCAGAGATCAGCGAGCAAAAATACGAACCGGCCATCGTCAAAACGATCTCGCAAAAACCGCAAGCAAAGCAGCTTGTTGCCAAAACAGAAGATGAGGCCAAGGCGGTCATAAAAGAGCTGTTCGAGATCGATTTTGCCAAGACGCCGCTGGTTGAAAATGAAGCAGAGGAATGCGGGAAGAGTTACTGCCGCTCATGGTATAGCAGCGACGGAAAGTACGTGACACTGACAACCAATGGGACGACAGGGGTAGTGGAAGATGCAGTGATATGGGATGATGCTGCGATCCCAGGGAAGCGGATCTCCAGGGACGACGCGCTGAAAAAGGCATTGGCAGTCCTGGAAAAGTATGCTGCGCCTACTTCTGTCAACGTACAAGTGAAGCTCTATGAACCACTGGAGCCGCAAAAGCTGCCGGAGTGGGTTGCGGCCGCCATCAAAGAGCAGGGCGGGGACGGACCGACTCCGGACGATGACTATTTCATTTCCGTTGCGGAGCTGAATCAAGAGGTGCCGATCATTGACCGCAAATACTATTTGACAGTCAGCGCCACTACGGGCAAATTGACCAGCTACACACCGGTGATGCCGAGTGAAAAAGTGGCTCTTCCGGAGAAAAAACCGGCGATTACCATCGAACAGGCGGCGCACGTGTACGAGCAAAATGTTCCGCTCACATTGTCGTATATCTGGCCGTATTACTACGGACAGCGCGCACCTGCGCCGATTCTGGTGTACGAGGTGGACGAAAGCGCGGGATACCACTATGTAAATGCGATTACAGGTGCATATCAGCTTGTACCGGTCGAAACAAAATAGCGCAGAGCTCTGTTCTGTATACCCAGACAAAGACCTTGAGGAAATGCCTCAAGGTCTTTGTGCGTCGATCGGAAAAGGCTTGTGTACCAGCTTTTCTCATGCAGCCAATCTGGACGTTGCGAAATCGCGCGGTTCCGCACATTGCGGAAGCGCGACCGGGAGCTTCTGGCTCAACCGCTCACGGTTGGCTCCAGCACCGTCAACCGGTTGTTCACCGTATCCAGATTCAGCAGCGCCCCGATCGGCATCGTCGCCTTGTACCGGCCATGAGCGACGGCAACATTGGTCATCAACGGCTTGCCCAGCGGCTGAATTACGGAACTGATCAAATCATCGTACGAAGTGCTGTATGAGGTTAAGCAATTCGTACACTGCCCCATGATGATGCCGATGCAATCGTCGAATTTCCCGGCCAGCTGCAAATGCACCAGCATCCGGTAAATTCGGTTCGTCGGCTCATGCGTCTCTTCGATCATCAGGATCCGGCCTTTGGTGTCGATTTCATAGGGGGTTCCCAGCGTGTCCACAAAGGACGTCAAATTGCCTCCAACCAAACGCCCTGTGACGTTTCCGGGCACGACGCTGACTGTCGGCGGCATTTCCGGGGGATTAACGATCTGCCGCGGCGCCGTTACTGTCGAAGTAGCCTGAAAAAACTGGTCAAAGTTGTACGGCGGAGTAGACGGCTTAAAGTCGATCAGCAAAAGTCCTTGGAACGTTATCAGGTCGGTTATTTGATACAGGACATTCAACAGCACGGTAATGTCGCTATAGCCGGTCAAGATTTTCGGATTGCGCTTGATGATACTGTAGTCCAAATAGGGCAGGATGCCGGCGACGCCAACTCCGCCCCTGGTCGGCAGAATCATTTTCACTTGCGGGTTCTCAAACATGGTCATCAAGTCCTCAGCGCGTTCGGAAGCCAGCCCGGCGACCAGGCCGGTGTTGGCGTAAACGTTTTTGCCCAGCACGACCTGAAAGCCCAGCGATTCGAGCGTAGCAATACGCGCGTCGATGGTGCTCGCAGGCAGCGGGCTGCCCAGTGTGACGATCCCGACGGTGTCTCCGCGCTGCAAGATTGGCGGCCTCATTGCCATAATTGCGTTCCTCCTGACATAGACATTAACCTAGTCTATGTATATGGAGAAAACGCCCGGCACGTTACAGTCATGACAGCATCGGGAGGGCAAAACGCCGCCGTCCCCCGAGTGTGGTATAATGCTAGGATAAGCCGCACCACAGAGAGGAGAGAGCGCTCATGAAGAACGACACGCTGCGCACCGGATGGATGATGCAAGTGCTGCTCCTGGCCATACTCGACGTCGGATTGATCCTCTTTCTGCTTGTGGATTGGTCCGACCTTCGGGTGTTGCCGTTGCCCGTTGCCCCGCTGCCGCCTTCGTCAGCATCAGCACCGCGGGTCAGTACGGGAGACGTCTGTGCAGGCTTAGTCCTTCTTCTGACGGGGCTTTCCCTGTTTAGGGGGATTCGCTTCAGACAGTGGTGGAACAGATGCTCTTCTTTTCCGTTCCGGAAACTTTTTGGCGCAGAATCCGTCTATACATGGTGAGGAAGAGGTAAGAAACCAGGAGGTAGAAATGGCAGAGGCAAAAAAGAAAAAGATAAAGAAGAAAAACAAGTGGTTGCTACTTGCTGTCTCGTTTATCATTTTTCTTGCACTGAGTGTTATCGGGGGGTATTTTTCGCTGCTTTATGCAGGTGGACAAATGATTGACCAGAGCAAACTGGATGCACTAAAAATAGATGCGTCTGTAATTTTGGACAAAAATGGAGCGGAGATCGGCACGCTCTACACGAAAGAGAGCCGCGATTACGTGGAGATGAACAAAATTCCCAAGCACGTCGTCGACGCATTCGTCGCAGTCGAAGACCGGCGTTTCTTCGAACACAAAGGGATCGACATCTTCCGTATCGCCGGAGCGATCGTCAGGGATATTCAAGCTGGCGGAGCTGTTGAAGGGGCGAGTACGATCACCCAGCAGCTGGCCAAAAACGTCTTCCTCAGCAATGAACGAACATTCTGGCGAAAAACAAAGGAAGTCAGCATCTCGATCAATCTCGAGCAAAATTTTTCCAAAGACCAGATCCTTGAAATGTACCTGAACAAAATTTACTTCGGGAAAGGGGTGTACGGTGTAGAAGCGGCGTCACAGCTGTACTTCGGCAAGTCGGTCAGTGATTTGGATCTTGCCCAGGCAGCCACACTGGCGGCAATTCCGAAGGCGCCGTCTACCTACAATCCGTTCGCCCATCCGGACAAAGCCAAGGAGCGGCGCGATACCGTGCTGCGCTTGATGAACGAGCAGGGGATTATTTCAAACGACGAAAAAGTAGCAGCTCAGCAAGAAGCGCTGCCGACCCCGAAAGTAGAGAATGAACCGGGGATCAAAAAGGGCTACGAGGCGTACGTCGACTATGTCATCGATGAAGCCGAGAAACAGTACGGCGTAACAGAAAGCATGCTGTATCAAGGCGGCTGGAAAATTTACACGGCGATTGATACAAAAGTGCAGGATGCCATGATCAAGGCCTATGCGAACAGCAAAAACTTTCCCCCGGACGGACCGAAGCAGCAGGTCGAGTCGGGGATGGTTGTCATCGACCCGAAAGACGGCGGGATTGCCGGGATTATGGGCGGTCGCAAATACACGAACAAAGGCTTCAGTTACGCAACCGACATGCGACGTCAGCCAGGTTCGTCCTTCAAGCCGCTCGTCGTCTACGCACCGGCACTTGACAAATACCCGAATAAATACGGGATCTATTCCGAGCTGAGCAACCAGAAGCAGAACTTCAACGGCTACCAGCCGAACAATTACGACGGCAAATACAGTGATACGGTCAGCATGTACAAAGCCGTGAACAAATCGATGAATATCCCGGCTGTCTGGCTGTTAAATGAAATCGGCGTCAAAACCGGACTGGAGTACGTCGAGAAATTCGGCATCAAGCTGACGCCGGATGACCGCAACCTGGCAATCGCGCTGGGCGGCTTGAGCAAAGGGGTCTCACCGCTGCAGATGGCCCAGGCGTACACCGCGTTTGACAATGCCGGCGTGATGTCAACAGCGTATTCGATCGTCAAAATCCAGAATGCGCAGGCTGGCTTTGAACGCAATGTAACACCAAAGCATACACAGGTGATCTCGGCACAAACCGCTTGGAGCATGCAAGTCATGATGGAAGGCGTCATTCAGGAAGGAACAGGAAGTGGTGCCCGCATCAAAGGATTTCAGGTCGCGGGCAAGACAGGAACGACCCAGTCGCCGAAGTACAAAAACGCCGACCGTGACGCCTGGTTCGTCGGCTACACGCCGGAATACGTAGCAGCAGTCTGGATGGGCTTCCCGAATGAAGACAAAGATCACGTCATGCGCAAGGAAAGCGGGATGCCGGCGAAGCTCTTCTCCGCCGTCATGACCGAAGCGTTGGCCGGCGTCAAGTCAAAGGGCTTTGTCCGTCCGTCTGGAGCGCAGGATCCGGATCAAATCCAGCAAACGACTGCACCGCAGCTGGCTGCCGATCTGACCATGGATAACGATCAGATGAAAGTCGTGCTGAGCTGGCTTGGCAGCAATCAAGACAAAGTCTCCTACGACGTCTATCGCTTTGCCGGCAGCCAGGAGACCAAAGAACTGATCGCCTCCAACCTGAAGGACACGATTTACGTAGATGTGTTGAAAACGCCGATCCTGTACAAATACTTTGTAGTGCCGAAGGATGAGCAGGGCAACGCAGGGCCGCAATCCAATATCGCAGAGATCAATATGTCCATGCTGGAAAAAATGCTGCAAGACGGGGCCGAGCACAATGACATGCATCCGGGAGAACTGCCGGCCAACGGACAGGATCCGGAGCAAGGCAGCTCCGTGCAGCCGGGGGACATTCCTTCTCAGGATAGCAATGGAACCCCTCCGGACCAACCGCAAAACAGCGACGGCATGAATGGAACGTACCCGAATGGCGGCGGCTCGGACGGCAGAGGCCGTCCTGGCAGACCCGGCAATTCTGACAACGGCGGGCAGAACAATGGCACGACCGTTACACCGGAAGGCTCGATTCAGGGCAATCCGTACGGGGATCAGCCATCGCCGCAAGTCGATTCCCAGAATTCGCAAGGAAATTGACAGCTTTTCATCTATTTTCACTTCTTCTTCAGCATGCTACAATACTTATAGAGAGATGGAAGTAGAAGACGGGAGGGATTGTCGATGTCCAATATGGCCCAAGTGAATTTGCAAGAGTTTTTTATGAAAAAGATCCAACTGGCGAAGGTTTCGTTCGAACGCGCACTTGATTGCAAACACACTGACTTTGATGATCTTTACCCATATATGAATGAACAGCCACAATTTTTCTGGTATAAACGCTACGTTGCTTGGTCCGAACTGCTGACAGTCGTGAAGCTGGCCAGTGAGCTGGGGATTGACTGGACACCGGAATTTTCCCAAATGCAGGCCGATTTTGTCCGCGGCAAAGTGCTGCAGGGAAAAGTTCTCGATCACTGGTATCCGGAAGAAGACAACAAGCAGGAAGAGACATTGAGCCATTTAGAAGAATAGACAGCAAAAAAGTGGTCACATATGCTGGCCACTTTTTTGCTTTTGCCTTGCATTAATCAAGCCAGTGATACACGACATTGGGGGTCTCTTCATCCTGACCTGCCGGCAACGTGAAGCGGGGCGCGTTATCCCACGGCTGAGACGGCTGCTTTTTGTCCGAGATGATCACTTCTGTCCCGGGCGAGACAAAGGAGTAGAGCTCCTCCACATCGTCGTTGTGCAGGCGAATACAGCCGTGCGAGACGGATTTGCCAATGCTTGTCGGGTCGTTCGTTCCGTGCATGGCGTGGTTGGCGGAAGAGAAAACCATGCCGCGTGTTCCGTAGGCGTTGGTGCGGCTGCGGGGCTGACTGACTTTTTGCAAAATCGTGTAATAGCCCTCCGGAGTTAACGACTCTTTGCCGATCCCGACCGGATACTGTCTGACGAGGTAAGGGCCGCTCATCAGGCGCATGGAGAACGACGACTGGTAGACGATCACCTGCAGCGGCTCGAGCGGGACGGATGGCTCCGGGTAGTAGGCGAGCGGGACGACCTCGCTCAGACTTTGCCAGGCACGCTCGGGCTGGAAGGCTGCAGGTGCATACGTCCAGTTCGCATACGTCGGCTGATTGGATGTATCGCCGGGCGATGGCGGGACGCGCAGCTGCGGTATCGCTGAAAGCATGTTTGCCGGATAGGCGGAAGCCAAATCAGCCAAAGCGGTCGGCAGCTTACCCGCGCGTTGGTAATGGCGGTACAGCGCATTCCGCAGGGTCAGCGCCTGCTCGAGCGCAACCTGTTCCTGGCGAAATTGCTGTTTCGTCGCCTGGACAAGCGGATCGTCTTCGCAGCTGCAGCCATGGGCAAACCATTTTTCCGACAGAATCGCCTGCTTGCCGGGATCGTAGGAGACGATGCCGCGCACCAGCTCAGGCTTGTAAAAGGGCAGTGACGTAAACAGCGCCAGTCCGTCTGTCTCCGGTACGACGAGCAGCGTGAACGGCTTGGTGAAGTAGGTGCGGCGCTGATTCAGGTACTTGTTGAGCTGCTCGTCAAGCTGCGGGCCGCTGACCGTATCGGGAATCGCGATCACTTCCGTATGGGAGAAAGGCGCTCCCTGCTTGGCTGTGGGCTGCGACGGCGCTGGTGGCGGAGGAGGAGCCTTGACCGTCAGCTCCCCGACCGGCTGTGTCCCCGGGATCGTCAGCCACATCGCCAGAAAGAGCAGCAGGGCCAAGCTGTTGCGCAAAAAACGCAACCCTTTGGGCTGCTTCTTTTGGCGCAGCAGATTTTGATAAGCGTCGCGAATCTCTTCGCTGTATGCGTCGTGTTTGTGGAGATGCATGCCGCGGCGGAAGACTTCCAGCGCTTTGGCGCGTTCGCCGCGTTTCTCGTATTCCCGACCGAGGTGCAGCCAGCCAATCGGTTCTTCGGGATGATTGGCGACGAAGCTTTGGTAAAATGAGAGTTCTTCTAGGTGTGGATTGCCGATGAGAAAGGTTGCTTTTTCCTGGAGAAAATCTGATCGATTCACCTGTAGCCCCCCTTTAAGAGGATGTTCATAAAGTAGGACAGAGCCGGTGCTTTTATCCAGACCGTATGGCGAGAAACAGCTTTTAGCCTGTGGGATGCAAAAGCTGCACACAAACTGGTACTAAATATCCCCTTAAACTAATGTATCGGCACAGATAGCTCAATTGGTTAGTGAATGAGGAGGTACATATGTTCTTGCGAAGTGTGACCATCATGCGGGAGAAGTTTCCGCAAACATCTGCCTATCCGTTTTCCAACCAGGCGTTTTCAACGATCGGGACGATTGCGCTCTCTCAACATATTACGCTGCTGGTCGGGGAAAAGTGGAAAGGGAGGGCAGATCGCAATTTATCATCGCGACCCACTCTCCCATCCTGTTAGGATATCCGGGAGCTCAAATCCTTTCGTTCGACGATGCGACGATTCGGGAAGTGAGCTATGAAGAGACCGATCATTATTTGATCACCCGCCGGTTTCTGGAAAACCGCGAGCGCGTATTGGCCGAGCTGTGGGACGAAGAGTAAATCTCCGAATGCGGATCAGCTTCGGACGATCGCCTCTGTGCGGAAGATGCGCTGACCACGCTGGGAAAACCGTTCCTCGTACTCGGTCATGACATTCTCTTCAGCGAAGTCGGACTGATGCAGGTCAAAGCTGATCATCCGCAGTTGAAACTGTTCTGCGGAAAACTGATTCAGCGAGAACTCAAACAGCTTCTCATTATCTGTCTTTACATGAATTTCTCCGGCTTGCTTCAGCACCTGCTTGTACATGCGGAGGAAGCTGGCATAGGTCAAACGGCGCTTGTAGTGGCGAGCTTTCGGCCACGGGTCGCTGAAGTTGAGATAGATGCGCTCCACTTCGCCAGCGGCAAACAGCTCCGTCAATCGGGTCGCATCGAATTGCACCAGGGCCAGATTGGGAACTTCACGCATATTTGTTCGCTGGGCAGCGCGGTAGATCACTTCCGCTTTCAGTTCGACCGCGATAAAATTGATGTCCGGATGGCGCTCTGCCAGTGTGGTGATGAAGCGGCCTTTTCCGCAGCCGATTTCGACGTGGAGCGGGTTGTTGTTGTGAAAGCGCTCATGCCAGCGGCCTTTGTACTCGCTCGGAGCAGTGACAAACACCGGGTATTGGCGCAGGGCTTCCTCAGCTCCTGGGATATTGCGTAAACGCATGAAAAGCCTCCTTATAAACGTGCCCCTTTCGGCAGAGCATCATGGCGTTGCAGCCTGCATCAAGCATGTACGAGCCGATCGGGTTTAATCAACAATAGCTTTATCTACTTTATTACGAGTCCTGTCAGAATTCAAGATTTGATTGGCGCGATTTGCTCTTTTCCAAAAAAAGGAGGGCTCCGTTCATAAAGCTTTTCCAGCCTTTCACAACAACAGCCATGCAAGAAGATCAGTAAGGCAGGCGAACTACTGATTTTCATGCACGGCTGTTGTTATTTTCCTTGCTCGCAATCGTGAACGAACTGCCTGATTAATTCGTTCATTTGGCTGGCTGCTTTCGTAGGGATTCGATGGTCGACATTATCGATGAAGACGAGTTTGCTGCTGGGAAGATGGTGCTGCAGGAGATGCGCATACGGATGGAAGGTTTTATCTTTTCCCCCGTAGAGCAGCAAGAGCGGGTGATGAATGTCTGCCAGACGCGTCGTGCAGTTGTAGTTCAGACTGTATCGGAAATACTGCTCTGCATTTGTTGCGTTGGCTTTTTTGGCGTCGACAAACAATCGTCGGAACAAGCCAAAATCGTAATTGGCTTGCGACCAGGCGTCAGCGAGGGCGATGATTCCGACTCCGACCGTCCCGATTCGGGAAAAGATACGGCCCAGCGTGATTAAGCGACCGAGCCGCTTGTCGCGAACTTCCGACATCCCGCCGACGACAATGCCCCCCAGCGCCCGCTCGGGGTGCGTCAGCAGAAACTCGAGAACGATTGAGCCGCCTGTTGAATAGCCGCACAAATACGCCTGTTCAATGCCCAAATAGTCCAGCAGCTTCTTGATGTCATCGACGATCAGCGGGTAGGTCAGGGCGATTGCGGAAGATTCGCTATGTCCGTGACCGCGAATATCAAAGGCGATCGTACGAAACTGTGTCGACAAGCCAACGATTTGCCGATGAAAATTCAGGCTTGTCAAAACCGGCGGGTGGATAAATACGATGGCTGTCCCGTCGCCGCGATCGGAGAAGTGCATGCTGCAGCCGTTGATTTGAGTAATTGGCATCGTGTGACCACCTTCGCTATGAAGCTTAGTTCCTCCGTTACTTTCGATTAGTATGATCTAACTGGCCCTGTTCCATAACCGGCACATCACTTGTTTTGTTGCTGTAGCACTCATTTTCGCAGGATCAAAAAGAGGCTGTCCCGCAGTCATTGTCTGACCGCCGGGACAGCCTCTCGGGCGTGCCGTACCTTAAATTTTCATGATTCCGCCCATGCTGGCGTTCGTAACCAGCTTGGAGTAGCGGGCGAGATAGCCGGTTTTTACTTTCGGTTCAAAGCCAGCCCAGCCAGCCTGGCGGCGCTGCATCTCCTCTGCGGAGATATTCAGGTGGATCGTGCGTTCATTCATGTCGATGCTGATGATGTCGCCGTCCTGGATAAAGGCGATCGGACCGCCTTCAGCCGCTTCCGGTGAGACGTGGCCGATACTGATGCCGCGAGACGCACCGGAGAAACGTCCGTCAGTGACCAAAGCGACTTTGGCGCCGAGTCCCATCCCGACGATTTGCGATGTTGGCGCGAGCATTTCCGGCATGCCCGGTCCGCCTTTCGGACCCTCGTAGCGAATGACGACGACATGGCCCTCTTTCACTTTGCCGTTGGCGATACCGGCCAGTGCGTCTTCCTGCGAGTCAAAGCAGATCGCCGGACCTTCATGACGCTTGATGGACGGGTCGACAGCCCCCGTTTTGATAATGGAGCCTTGTGGCGCGATGTTGCCGAAGAGAACGGCCAGACCGCCGCGTTCGCTGTACGGGTTGTCCAGTCGGCGAATGACGGCATCGTCTGTGATTTCTGCGCCCTGTACGTTCTCCCGCAAGGTTTTGCCCGTTACGGTAATGCGGTCGGGGTGAAGCGCTCCGTCCTTTTTCATGAGCTCGTTTAAAATGGCCGATACACCGCCGGCATTGTGGCAGTCTTCGATATGGTAGTCAGAGGCAGGGGCCAGCTTGCACAGATGCGGGATGCGCTCGGCTACCTGATTGATCCGCTCGATCGGGTATTCAAAGCCGGCTTCATGGGCAATCGCCAGCGTATGCAATACGGTATTTGTCGAACCACCCATCGCCATATCGAGCGCAAACGCGTCGTCGATCGCTTCAAGGGTTACGATGTCGCGCGGCTTGATGTCGCGTTCGATCAGCTCCATCAGCTTGGCGGCAGTTGCTTTGACCAGTTCACGGCGCTCCGGAGAGATGGCGAGGATCGTGCCGTTGCCAGGCAGTGCGATTCCCAATGCTTCGGCCAGACAGTTCATCGAGTTGGCGGTAAACATACCGGAGCATGAACCGCAGGTCGGACAGCCGAATTGCTCCAGCTCGGTCAGTTGTTTCTCGTCGATTTTACCGGATTGGTAGGCGCCGACACCTTCAAATACAGAGGAGAGCGAAATCGAGCGGCCATCGCTCGTCTTGCCTGCTTTCATCGGTCCGCCGGTGACGAACAGCGTCGGGATGTTGACGCGCAGTGCGCCCATGATCATGCCCGGGGTGATTTTGTCACAGTTGGGGATACAGATCATCCCGTCGAACCAGTGAGCGGCTACGACTGTCTCCAGACTGTCGGCGATGATCTCGCGGCTTGGCAGCGAGTAGCGCATGCCGATATGGCCCATGGCAATCCCGTCGTCTACGCCAATCGTATTGAATTCAAACGGAACCCCGCCGGCGGCAATGACAGCTTCCTTGACCAGCTTACCGAACTCTTGCAGGTGAACGTGACCTGGGATGATATCGATATAGGAGTTGCAGATGGCAATAAATGGTTTGTCAAAATCTTCGTCTTTAACGCCGGCAGCACGCAGCAAACTGCGGTGCGGGGCGCGGTCAAAGCCCTTTTTAATCATGTCGCTTCTTCGTTTTGCCATTGGTATTTCTACTCCTTCCACTCGCGTAACACTTGTTTTCAAATAATCTTACCACTTCATAAAGGTTAGTAACAACCTAAAAAATCTGAACATTAGCTCAGAAATTGGCAGCAGGCAAGAGACTACCTTGTACGGATAGCCCTCGCTATTTCGGCAGCTTCATCTCTCCCCGATTGCATCAGACGTACCGAAAGCGTTAACATTTTCCAGCGACTCGGCAGAGAGAGCCACGCTGACGGGAATGAACAGAAAAGCCGCAGGAAAACCGTAGTGCATGTTGAGCCAGCAAAACAGGTGTTGCCTTTGTGTCCGCTTCATTGTGTAATAGAGAAGGGTCAGCCAGACGAGATAGGGAGCTGTGGTAACAAGCACGGCTACCCAGGCATCACGTCCAGACTCAACCGGCAAGTAGGGGTGACGATCACATGATCCATCAAGCCGATCGTCAGCATGATTCCCATTGCTGTTTGAAAGACGGAAATTGCGCCAGTATTCATGGGAAAAACCTCTCAAGGTGCCAGGGGGACATTTCGGCTGAAATGACCTGTATTGGGGCAGCTTTATTGCCCATGCAAAAGACAAGCAGGAGGAGTCTATGATCGACGAACTAGTGGAAATAGCGGAGAACGGCAGCGATGAGGAAAAAGAAATCCTCGCTTTGACCGCGCAGGCCATCAAACAGAAGCGAGAGCGGAACAGCGCGTACCTGTCCGGTTTTTTAGGCTTGAAAGGAAGATTTATTGACGATCGTACCTATCAATTCATTGTCCCTAACACGGTATTTATGCAAAATCGCAGAGGGACTGTCCATGGGGGAATAGCAGCGTCGATCGCCGATTCGACGATCGGTTCCTTGGTGAACCAGAGTCTGTCGCCTGGCCAGTATGCCGTCACGACAGAAATGAAAATCAATTACATACGCCCGGGTACGGGTTCAATCGTTCGCTCCGAGGCAACCATTTTGCACAAGGGATCAAAGCTCGTCTATTGTACGTGCAGTCTGTACGACGATCGTGACCGCCTGTTCGCCCATGCGACAGGATCGTTTATGGTGCTCGGTCAGGAAGACAAAAACGCGAGCCCCAGGTAAGGCTCGCAAAAGCGCAAGCCCCAGGTAAGGCTCGCGTGTAACAACTGAACTGGCAGACTGTTCAGGGAATACTCGTCAATCCGCTGTATTGGCTGATGTATTTGAGCATGTGGGCAGAGAGCGGAACAATAAAATCGACGTCTTCCCGCTCGATGATGCCGGATCGCTTGACAATGCGAACCCATTTGGCGAGAATTCGGTAATAATCCGTACCAAAATCGGAACGAATGTATTCGGATTGATTGCGGATCACGATATTTTTGGCATCAACCGTTATCGGCACCATGTGTACGATGTCATGCAGAAACAGATGGAAGGTGATATGCGGCTTGAAAAAGACCAGTTCCTTGGTCGTAACGGAACACCCCAAGCTGCTGTTCATTTGAGTCAGCTTCAACTCGCCTTCCAGGTTCTTCAGGCGAATAAAATCGCTGTTCATTTGCAACCCACCCTTTCGAAGATGGTCTTACTATCATAGCCAGAATAGGTGAGATATTCAAGGGGAATAGAAGGAAATACGAATGAAAAGGAGCTTCGAACATGATCGAAATTGCCAAGCAGGCGGCTGCAGAAGCCGGACGCTATCTGAGAGAGCGGTTTACCGAGCAGCTCTTTCCCGATCTGGAGTTGCACAACGATGTGAAACTCCCTGAGGATAAGGAAAGTGAGCGTCGGATCATCGACATTCTCCATCGCCATTATCCCAGCCATACGATTTTTTCCGAAGAAGTCGGTACGGTAGCGCGAGACGATGAATACGTCTGGATTGTCGATCCGTTGGATGGGACAAACAACTATTTTATCGGGCATCCGTATTTCTCTGTCTCGATCGCCCTGCAGCATCGCGGCGAAGTGATCCTCGGCGTTGTGTACAATCCCGTATCCGAGCAGCTGTTTTGGGCCGAAAAGGGCAAGGGAGCCTTTCTCAACGGCAAGAAAATGCAGGTCAACTCCCGCCAGGACCAGACGAAAGCGATCGGAACCTATATTCGCGGGCGCGACTCGGTCACCAGGGTGCAAGAACTGGCCTTTACGGAACCGTTTGTTCTGCAGACCAAGCGACTGATGCGGACGATCGCCCCGGCACTGGATTGGTGTCTGCTGGCTCACGGCTGGATTGATTATGTGATCATGCAGCGCTCGGGCATCCTGGACGTAGCGGCGGGCATTCTCATCGCGCAGGAGGCAGGGGCAACAGTGACGGATTGGCACAATGTCCCATACCGCTCAGAGCCGTTTGACGCTGATTACGAGCCCTCGCTCCTGGCGACAAACGGACCGCTGCACGAGACGATTCGTGCCTTGATTTGCGAGTAGAGCCGATGCATAAAGCAAACCCCCGACAGGTTGATGAACCTGCGGGGGTTTTTGTGAGCTTACTGCGGTACGGTTTCCAAAGAGCCTGCCTTTTGGACTTCTTTAATAATCGCATGCAGGAAGCCTTTTTCGTTGAACGCGTTGACAGCTTTGCTGTCTTTTTTCAATTGCTCGATCGTCACGACTTGATCCGCTTTCGGATACGTAATCGCGTTGACTTTGCCGAAGTTCCAGCTAAAGCTTTCCGATTCAAAGCCAAGCGTCAGCGGTCCTTTGACTTTTTCATCCTTTGGATCAAATGTAACGCTCATGTTTACTTTTTGGCTGACTGGCATTTTGTTGCTGTCGATGTAGTAATCCAGCGTCATGTTAATGCCTTCCAAGCCTTCAGCTTTGGCCATTTCAACGATTTTGTCAACAGTGTAGGTCTTTTGCGTCTCTTCCAGCCATTTTTTCGTGGAGGAAATGCCCATGTCGACCATGACTGTTGCCTGGGCACGCAGCTCAGCTTCTGTCTGTGGTTTTTCCACTTTGGCCGCGTCTTGCTGGAATTTGCTGAAGAGCGTCATCAAATCGATCGCGAAGGTTCTCACTTCTGCATTCGTCGTAGCGTCTTTGGCAGTGTAGAAGAACATGTTGATCAGTTCTTTCAAGTCCATTTTGATCGATACGTGAGTTGCTTTTACGCTGTCGCCGTTAGGCAGTTTGACTGTTTCCTCGCCAAGGTTTTTCGCCTGGGAAAGCGTGTATCCGTATTTGGCGATGTAGCCTTTCATGAAGTCCAGCGTTAATTTGTTGACTTTTTCCTGGAATTCTTTCACTTTTTCCGGAGACAGCGTCCCGCCCAATTGCTCAGCGTTTGGATCAACCAGCAGGTATTTCTTGTCCAGCGGTGTCGTTACATAAAAGCTGTTCTGGTCGAGCAGCAGTTCCAGAGCTGCTTTTTTGTCTCCCGTCCAGAGATTGTTGTCCCGAAGAATTTTGTCGTCATTCATCGAGAACGTCATTTTTGCATGCTTGGCATCGAACTCCGAACCCTCGATTTTCAATCCAGCTTGCAAGGTTTTCATCAAGGCAAGCGCGTTTTTGGTCTCGGCTTCACTTTGACCAGACGATTTAACCAGGCTTTCTACTTTATCGAAGTCGCCGACTAGTTTAAAGCTTCCGGCAAAATCGAAATTAGGCTTTTCAATCGATGCAACCATCGAATCTCGAACGAGCGAGGCTTGCCCTGCACAGCCGGTCAGTAGAAGCAGCACAGCAAGCAGCAGCAGGCTCCCCTTTTTCCACATAGCTTTCTCCTCCTCTAGTTTATTTCTGGTAGATTTCTCATCGCGAAACGCGAAATCCCCACATAAATTATAACGGATAGTTGGGCGAAAAGTTTCAGGTAAAACCAAAAAAAGCCGAAAATAATTGGATAGAGGCAAATCTCCTGTTCATTTCATGGTAAGATGAAGAGGAAGCAAAGCGAAGAAAAGAGAAGAGAGGACGTTGCAGTATGTGGACGTGGCTGCGAAAACTACTACATAGTTTGCAGGATGTAAGTGAACGGGATGAGAAGCCTGGCAGCACTTCTGCTCCAACAGTTCACAGCCGGATTCGGGCCAAAGCGAAAAATATTTACCCGAAAGAAAGAGCGAACACGCCGGCGTTCCAAGCGAGGGAACGGGAAAAACCGCGACATTTCCGTTTTCCGGTCATACCGGATCAAGATAAAAGAGAGCGACCGCAGAGGAGTGCATCACAGGAAGAACGGGGGAGCGAGCCGCTGGGCAAACGTCCTGTTCGCGAGGAAAAGGGGGGGCGCGAAGGGAAGCCTGTTCGCGAAGCCCGGGATTTCAAACAGGCACAGGCTGCTCGTGAACAGCGGGAATTCAGGGATGTACGCGCCCCGTTCACCGAGCAGCATCCGGCTGTACGTCATGGAACCCGTGAAGGCAGGGAGCCGCTCGGCACGCGCGATTCGCCAAGTGCCCGCCCGAGCAGTCCGGCCCGGCAAATGCAGGAGAAGATGCAGCAGCGCGGCATGACAGAACAGGCGGGAGAAAAACAGGGGTACAAGCCGAGTGAAGTGCTATCGCCAGTCTATGGAAAGCTCGATCCGCGGCGAACGGCAGACGCAGTGAAGCCGCCAAAGCCAAAAACAATCCTGCCATTCGATGACAAGGAGCCACAGCGGCCGATCGGCGAAGTGATCCAGACGAGCCCGTTGTTCACACTGGGAAAAGCAGAACTGGCCGAGGCCGTGGTGACGCTCAAGGCGGACCATATCCATGCTGTGGCGGCAATGGGACTGGATGGCGGTGAAGTGTCGGAAGTGTCCAATGATAGCGAGGCCCATACTGAGGCGAGTAAAATGGCCGGGGTGGTTGACACGATCGGGGCGGTTGAGTCTCATGCAGCATTTGCGCGGTCGGAATGGGGCGAAGGGGCCGGAGTGATCGAAGGGACCAAAGCAATCGAAACTTTCGAAGCAACCAGTCCAATCAGAGCCGACGAACTTGCCCAAACAATCGAACAGCCAGCAACGCACGGCGAAGAAGCCTTCCCCGTCTCTGCAAGCAGCGCCGCATTCGACGCAGCACTTAACCGATCGCCAGCAGAAGCTCCGGGAAGCTCCCCAACAGAAACCGCAAGAAGCTTCCCGGCAGATGAGCCGGGATCGACTGTCCCGATTACAGCAGAGGGCCTTGAAAGCATAGCTAGGGAAACAGCAGAAGCGGCTTCCCAAATAACCGCTACCGCCGAACAGACCACCCGGCTCGTCGATCAGGCATTTGCGGCAGAAACGCCTCTGGCGGGCATTAGCGATGACAAAATAACGCCGCTGATCAGGCAAGCCGAACCTGAAGCAGCCGCGCATGACCGGGAGGAGACAGCGAGATTGGCAAAAGCGTCGGCACATCGTAGCGAGAGCAGCATGCCTGCATATGCAGTGTCTCACCCGGACTGGTCGGTATTGGCTGAGAGAAGCGGACAGCCGGGCGTTGCGGATCAAGCTGCCGAGCCCGACTCATCCAATCAGTCGGTACAGGTAGCGGACGAAGTTGTGATGGAACAGCTTGGGCAGAACCAGGCTGGACAGCTGGAGCGAGTGCCATTGGCTGTTGTGCATCCGCCGGTCGGGTCTGCACCGGAGCCGAAGTCGCCGCTGCAGGATGAAGAGGACAGGAAAGGTGAAGAGCTGGAGGAACCAATCGCTTATACGGTTCCGCCGCTGTCGCTGCTCAACCCGTCTCCGCAGGCAACAGAGGACGACGAAGACTTTACGCTTGAACAAAAAAGCTTGCTGGAAGAGACGCTGTCCAACTTTAACGTCAGCGCAAATGTCGTCGGCATTGTCAAAGGCCCGTCGGTTACGCGCTTTGAGCTGCAGCCCGCTCCCGGGGTCAAGGTGAACAAAATCACCAGCCTGTCCGACGACATCAAGCTGAGTCTGGCAGCCAAGGACATTCGCATCGAAGCGCCGATACCTGGACGAAATGCCGTCGGGATCGAGGTCCCCAATCTAAAAAGCATGCCAGTGTTTATCAGCCGCATCATTGAGTCGGACAAATTCCTTGAGCACCCTTCTCCGCTTGCTGTCGCGCTCGGCATGGACATCGGCGGCGAGCCGATCGTCGCGGATATCAAGAAAATGCCGCACGGGCTGATTGCCGGCTCGACCGGCTCCGGTAAAAGCGTCTGCATCAATTCAATCATCGTCAGCCTGCTGTACAAAGCGAGCCCGGAGCAGGTGCGTCTCTTGTTAATCGACCCGAAAGTGGTGGAATTGGCTCCGTACAATCATCTGCCCCATCTGGTCACACCTGTCGTCACGGATGCCAAGCAGGCGACTGCCGCACTGAAATGGGCCGTGGAAGAGATGGAGAAGCGCTACACGGCATTTGCCGAAGCCGGTGTTCGCGACATCGAGCGTTACAATTTGACGACCGATGAGCCGCTGCCGTATATCGTCATCATCATCGACGAATTGGCTGACCTGATGATGGTCTCCCCCCAAGACGTAGAGGATTGCATCATCCGCATCGCCCAGAAAGCGCGGGCTTGCGGAATCCACCTGCTGCTGGCAACACAGCGCCCGTCCGTAGATGTCATCACCGGCAACATCAAAGCGAACGTTCCGACGCGTCTGGCGTTCGCCGTCTTCTCCCAGATCGACTCGCGGACGATTATCGACCAGTCGGGAGCGGAGCGGTTGCTGGGCCGCGGTGACATGCTCTTTTTGGAAAGCGGAACAGCGCCATTGCGCCTGCAAGGTAATTATGTCTCGGACGATGAGATTGAGCGCGTTACGCAAACGATCAAGAAGCAGCGCAAACCGAACTACTTGTTTAGCAAGGAGGATTTGGAGCAAACGGCGCAATCGTACGACATGGGAGACGATCCGCTGTATCACGAGGCACTGCTGTTTGTCGCCGATCAGGGGCAGGCATCCGCTTCAGCCCTGCAGCGCCGGTTCCGCATCGGATACAATCGGGCGGCCCGGCTGATTGAGATGATGGAAGGCGAGGGTCACGTCGCCGGCCAGAGCGGTGGCAAGCCGCGCGCCGTTCTCATTACGCGCGAAGATGCGCAGGCCTTAACAGAAGGAACGACTTTGCTGTAAAATGGAAGGCAATAGCGATGAGATCATTTACAAAGGTGGAGAGTGTATGGATCATACGACCAAGAAGTACCATCCGATCAATGAGGAACTAGTGCTGTTCAACGATGAATACTACGTCAGTGTCATGCGCGTGCCTGTGGATCAATACGATGCATCGAGACTCGCGGAAGTGTTCAATGAGTTATTTGCTTTCCAGAACAACGACATTGAAGTCGAGGTCGATATCTCCGAAGAGAGCGAAGGGACATGGTACGTGCAATTCCTCGTTCCGTACATGCTGACGCTCTCAGATGCGGCCATCAAGCGAATCGCCCGGGGGTCGGAAGCGTTGAAGAACTACCTGCAGGAGCGCAGCATTCACCTTTCGCCAGTGCCGCTGCGCGGAGAGGAAATCTTTGCCTACATCAAGCGCTACAATCCCGGACTTGCGTATAGCTAGTCTGCCGTGATCCGCACCGCCACCTTTTGCGTCTTTGGATGCAATCTAGTATAATTATAGAACGATATTTCATTAGATGAAACCAATCTGGTGAGGAAGCAGTGGGTGGTAGCGATGGAGGAGCAAAAGTTAACGGTTCGCGCTGTAGAGAGGGCCCTCGATATTTTACTGTGTTTCACCGATGCGACAGAATTGAGTTTAAGTGAAATTGCCAAGCGTATTGGGCTGCATAAGAGCACTGTTCACCGTCTGCTTGCGTCGCTGGAGCTGAAAGGCTTCGTCATCCGCGACCCCCAGACGGAAAAATACCGGCTGGGCTTCCGCTTGTGGGAGCTCTCGGCCAACTTGAGCCATGCTGACGACCCGGCGTTCATGCTGCTGCCTGAGATGGAGCGGCTGCGCGATTTGCTGGGCGAGACGATCAGTTTGTACATTCGCGACGGCAAGGAGCGCATCCGCATTCAAGCCGTCCAGAGCAATCAGCCGATCCGCCGGGTGGCACCGATCGGCGCACGCATGCCGCTGGCCGTCGGGGCCTCGAGCAAAGTGCTCGTTGCCTACGCTGACGACGCGGTGGAAGAGGAGCTGCTGAATGCCCCGGATTGGCCGGAGTCGATTGATCGCGACGTCTTTCGCGCCCAGCTGAAAGAAATTCGCCAGCTCGGCTACGCAATGAGCGTAGAGGAACGCGAGCTGGGGGCAGCGGCGGTGGCTGCGCCGATTATCGATCGACACGGAAAGCTTGCCGCCGCGCTGGCTGCATCAGGACCGTCGAATCGCCTGACCCCGGAAAAAATGCGCGAATTTTCCGGTCCGATCATCGAAGCATCGAAACGCATGGGCAAAATGCTGTAGTCTGGCCGTCGTCACAAGGCAGGACAGCACAGGCAGCCCGAGAACATGAAAACCGCCTGAGCGAGCGATGATCGCACCAGGCGGTTTTTTGCCATTTAGCTTGTCAGCCGATCAGCGCTCGTCGTCATAGCAAAGACGGCGAGGTGACCAGCTTTACGGGCACCCAGCCGCGTACGCTGTTGATGTGCCAGATTGCCGTGGCTTGGGCAAGCTCTGCTGCTGTGAGTACGCGTTCTTTGATTATTCCCCGGGCGAGCAGCTCTGCCCGCAGCGTTCCGGCCAATAAACCGGACGATACAGGAGGGGTAAGACGTTCGCCCTTCACTTCGACGACGAGGTTGCCAAAGGTGAACTCCGTCAATTCTCCCTGTTCGTTCCACAGGAGAACATCGAAGAGCTCCTCATACTGCTGTTTATGCGCGTGATACATATCGCGATTGGTCGTTTTGTGGAACAAAAAAGGGTTCCCGGTCGCGATAGGCTGCGTCGCCAGCGCTGTGTGCTGCGGGGCGTCGTCGCTCGGCTCCAGCAGTGACAGCTCCGTCGATTCGGCAGGCAGTAGAACGCCTTCAACCGTCACGTCGCCTTGTTGCGAGACGAGCAGGCGGACGCGGCGAATCTCACTGAAACGGTTCTGCGCATAGTCGGCCAAAGCTGCACGCACACGCTCTATGCTGACCGGAATGTCGAAGTATGCAGCAGACGAGCCGAGCCGCTCCAGATGGCGTTCGAGCAGGAGGTAATTTCCACGCTGCAGCTTGATCGTTTCCAGCAGGTGAAAATCGGTTGGGTCAGCGGTCAAAATGGCTGATTTCGCAATGATCTCGTCGTACTCGTCGGCGGCAGCGGAATCCCACGTAATCCCGCCGCCGACACCGTACTCGGCTTGTCCTGTTTGCGTATCGATCAGGACTGTGCGGATCGCCACATTAAACATCGCTTCCCGATCAGGGGCGATGAAGCCGATGCAGCCGCAATACACTTCACGGGGCCAGGCTTCCAGTTGGGAGATCAGTCCCATCGTATGGACCTTGGGCGCTCCGGTAATCGAGCCGCAGGGAAAAAGGGCGGCGAAAATATCTTCGACACTCGTCCCGGCCTTTGGCGTAGCTTCCACCGTCGAAGTCATTTGAAAGACGGTCTGATAACGTTCAATGTCAAACAGCTTGGGGACGCGTACCGATCCGACTTCGGCGATAGTGCCCAGGTCGTTGCGCAGCAGGTCGACGATCATGACATTTTCCGCCTTGTTTTTTTCCGAAGCCGCCAGCCATTCGGCGTTTTGGCGATCCTCCTCAGGCCAACGACCGCGCTTGACGGTCCCTTTCATTGGCTTCGTGCGGATCGTGTCCGCTTTCCAGTGAAAAAACAATTCCGGCGACGCCGACAAAATCCGAAAACGTCCCAGATTCAAGTATGCCGAATACTTCGCCCGCTGCTTTCGAGTCAACTGCTGATAAAAAGCGTAGTCATCTCCTGAAAATTGGCTGCGCAGGCGAATCGTATAATTGGTTTGATAGGTTTCACCGCGAGCGATCGCATCGCGGATCGCGGCGATTCTCTCCTGGTAGTCCGCTTTGCTGATTGTCGGTTGCCAAGCGGATAAGCTGTACGTCCCGCCACTCTGTTGCTGTTGCTCCAAGACGTGTCCCGGCCGCTCAAATAACCCAAACCAGACGAGCGGCATCAAAGGATCTGCCTGGACTTTAAAAGCAGGATCAAAGGCAGGCGCAGCTTCGTAGGAAAGGTAGCCAACGGCGTACAATCCTCGATCGACGGCATGCTGGACCTCTCTTAACAGCGGCCGGACTTCATCGATCCGACCTGCAGTGAGGACTTTGACAGGCTGAGTGAAGCGCATTTGCCTGGACGAGCCGTCCTCATCCTGAAAGTCGAGTTGAATTTCCGGGCTGTGCATTGCATGTTGCTCTCCATCCGGGAAAGGAGAAAACGTCGTTACCATGTTGAACCTCCATCGACAAAGCATTATCTTAACGTTACCTATGAAGTGAAAAGAAGGCAAGGACATTTCTCGGATAAAAAGCAGATTCCCCCATCCTTTACGTTTCTGCGGCCGGGATACGATCGATCCGCTTCTGCTTCACTTGATCGGTCGTATCTGCGAACAGGCGGGCACTCAGCTGGAAGAGAATATAGCCAAGGGTCCCGCCCGTGCTGTTCAGCAACACATCGTCGACATCAAATGTCCCGATTGAGCAGACCAACTGGGTCAGTTCAAAGCCGAGGCTAAGCAAAAACGAAAATGTGAGCAGGTGAAAACAGCAGCAAAAAAACCGGACTTTCACCCGGTTTTTTTGCTGCTGCCCAGAAGTGTATCCCGCTCCCGACAATCGCACGAGGCGAATGCTGGTCGAGACATACAGACAGAGGCAACAATAACGTATTATCCGCGCAGCTGGCGAAGTACCGTTTGCAGGATACCGCCATTGCGATAGTAATCAACGTCAACGGTGCTGTCGAGGCGAACGATTACGTCGAATTCGAATGTGCTGCCGTCTTGGCGCGTTGCTTTTACTTTTGTCGTTTGACCTGGTTGGACGTTGTCGTCGATGCCCGTGATGTCAAACGTTTCCGTACCGTCGATGTTGAGCGATTTCCAGCTGGTACCTTCGACGAATTGCAGCGGGAGAACACCCATGCCGACGAGGTTGGAGCGGTGAATGCGCTCGAAGCTTTCCGCGATAACCGCTTTGACGCCCAGGAGGAACGTACCTTTTGCTGCCCAGTCACGAGAGCTTCCCGTACCGTACTCTTTACCGGCGATGACGACGAGTGGTACATTGTCTGCTTGATATTTCATCGAAGCATCGTAAATGCTCATTACTTCGCCGGTTGGCAGGTACTTGGTTACGCCGCCTTCTGTGCCGGGAGCCACTTGGTTGCGGATGCGGATGTTGGCAAACGTACCGCGCATCATCACATCGTGGCTGCCGCGGCGTGCACCGTAGGAGTTGAAGTCTTTGCGCTCTACGCCATTCGCTTGCAGATAGAGGCCTGCAGGGCTGGTTGGCGAGATGTTGCCTGCTGGCGAGATGTGGTCAGTTGTGACGGAATCGCCGAGCAGTGCCAACGTTTTCGCACCTTTGATTTCGTGAATATGACCAGCTTCAGGAGCCAGGTCTTTAAAGAATGGCGGCTCTTGGATGTAGGTAGAGCTTTCACTCCACTCGTACAGATCGCCTGCTGGCGTAGCGATTTCGTTCCAGCGTTTGTTGGCAGAGAAGACATGCTCGTATTCAGCGCGGAACAGAGCCGGGTTCATCGCTTTGGACATGGCTTCGGAAATTTCTTTCGAAGTTGGCCAGATGTCTTTCAGGTATACAGGTTGACCGTCTTTGCCTGTGCCGATCGGATCTTTTGTCAAATCGATATTTACCGTACCGGCCAGCGCATAGGCGATGACGAGCGGCGGCGAAGCGAGGTAGTTCGCTTTTACCAGAGCGTGAATCCGGCCTTCAAAGTTACGGTTGCCGGAGAGCACAGCGGCTACCGTCAAATCGTTGTCGGCGATCGCTTTGCTCGTTTCGTCAGGTAATGGACCGGAGTTGCCGATACATGTCGTGCAGCCGTAGCCGACGACGTTGAAGCCGATCGCATCGAGCGAATCGATCAGGCCGGCGTCTGTCAGGTATTGGGTAACGACACGCGAGCCTGGAGCCAGCGAGCTCTTCACGTAAGCAGGTTTGGTCAACCCTTTTTCCACTGCTTTTTTCGCGAGAATACCGGCGCCGAGCATTACGCTTGGGTTGGATGTATTGGTACAGGACGTGATCGCCGCGATAACGACTGAGCCTGTTTTCAGCGTAGCCTTTTCGCCGTTGGCATAGGTGACAGGCACTTCTTGAGCGATTTTCTCGTCAGAGAGGCCAAAGCCGCCTTTGTCGATCGGCGTGCGAATGCTGTTGTTGAAGGACTCTTTCATCGCAGTCAGTTCGACGCGGTCTTGCGGGCGTTTTGGACCGGCAAGGCTCGGGACGACTGTGGAAAGATCGAGCTCAAGCGTTTCCGAGAACACAGGATCTGGAGTAGCATCCGTGCGGAACAAGCCTTGTGCTTTTGTATAGGTTTCAACGAGTTCGATCAGGTCTTCGCTGCGGCCCGTTTGGCGCAAGTAGTTGAGCGTTTCGGCGTCAACCGGGAAGAAGCCCATGGTCGCACCGTATTCAGGCGCCATGTTGGCAACGGTCGCGCGGTCAGCCAGCGAGATGTTGGAGAGTCCAGGTCCGTAGAACTCGACGAACTTGCCGACAACGCCTTTTTTACGCAGCATTTGCGTAACAGTCAGCGCCAGGTCAGTCGCAGTAGAGCCTTCAGCCAACGTTCCAGTCAGCTTGAAGCCGACTACTTCCGGTGTGACGAAGTAGAGCGGTTGGCCGAGCATGCCTGCTTCTGCCTCGATACCGCCGACGCCCCAGCCGAGAACGCCCAAACCGTTGATCATCGTTGTGTGCGAGTCAGTACCGACGAGGGAGTCAGGGAAGGCAACCAGTTCGCCGTCGACTTCGCGGGAAGCGATGACGGTCGCCAGATACTCCAGGTTGACCTGGTGCACGATTCCGGTTGCCGGCGGAACCGCACGGAAATTATCGAAAGCGGTTTGTGCCCAACGGAGGAATTTGTAGCGTTCCTCGTTGCGCTCAAACTCGAGATTCATGTTCGTATCGAGAGCGTCCTTCGTACCGAACGCGTCTACCATGACGGAGTGGTCGATAACGAGATCTACAGGTACGAGCGGGTTGATCCGTTTTGGATCGCCGCCAACGCGTTTCATCGCAATACGCATAGCTGCAAGGTCGACAACGGCAGGAACGCCGGTGAAGTCTTGCAAAACGATACGTGCAGGCATCAAGGGAACTTCTTGATTGGCATCGCGGCCTTTTGTCCAGTTCGCCAGTTGCTGTACGTGTTCTTTCGTAATCGCTCTGCCGTCGAATTGACGAACGGCCGCTTCGAGCAGGACTTTAATGGAAAACGGCAGCTTGGATACTTCGCCGATTCCTTGCTCTTCTATGCCTTGCAGGTTGTAGTAGGCGTACTTCTTGCCAGCGACCTGCAGCGACGATTTTACGGAAAAAGCGTCATGTTTTGCCAAGGCAATGACCTCCTAAAAAATAGAATGACGACTAAAAGTTGTAAATGTTTCACTAGATGAAACGATGTTTCGTTTCTCTTACTGCCACCATTATACTTGAATTTTTTCCAGTATTCCACCCTAATTTTTCATGAAAAAACGGCTGCCCCAACAAAACGGCAAAGCCTATGCTGTGAAGCGCCATTCACCTTGCGCTTGCTGGAAAACCATCTGTAGCGCTTATGCACAAACAGAGAAAGATTGCCAAAAGCCCGGCCAAACAGACGGACAGCCGATCCTGAGATCGGCCACACTCCGTGCAGGTACGGCAGGTTCACTTTTGCCAATGGTAATAGCTTCTAACAAACCTGGTAAAAACATACATGCTTTTGCCGGGATCAGAACATTTTTTCTCAGCCAATCGGGTCCATCGGCGCCAGCGGATTCCACGGACCTTGCTGATGTCCTTTCCATTCGCCGCCGTCCTGCCAGATCTCTTTTTTCCAGATCGGGACGATTTGTTTCAAGCGTTCGATCGCATAGCGGCCAGCTTCGAAGGAAGCATTGCGGTGCGGCGTAGCGACGGCAATAATGACGGCGATCTCTTCAATCGCCAGCTCGCCGATGCGATGGTGCATGGCGACGCGGATACCGGGCCAGCGCTCCTCCAGCTCGGCGGCGATTTGCTCCATTTTGGCTACGGCCATCGGGATGTACGCTTCATACGAGAGATAGGTCGTGCGCTGGCCTTGTGTATACTCGCGCACAGTGCCGATAAACGTCAGGACAGCGCCAGCATTGGCGTGCGAGACGAGCGAGATCAATTTTTCCACTTGCAGAGGCTCAGTCGTAACGGCAAAGCGCGGCTCTTCACCGCCGCTCACCGGGGGCAGTATGGCCACTTCATCACCGGAGGACAGTGGCTGAGTCGGCATGGCGTATTCCTGATTGACGGAGACGAAGCAACTGGAAAGCAAGCGGGCCAGCTCCGGGTGCAGCTCGGCTATCGATTGCAGCAGCGTCTCGACAGTAGCGCCAGCCGCTACTTCCACGGTGATGTCGCGCGTGCCTGCGAGGTCCGCCAGACCGGCGAACAAAAGAACCTTGACGTTCATTGAATCCCCCTCATTTCTTCTATATGAAATAGCTCATTCTAGCAATCCGTTCTGCCATTGCTTTCTATCATATCACGCCGGGCAATTCCAGTGAATGCTCCTGCTCCCGTCACGATGCGAGTTTTCGCTGGATTGCCAGCCGTTTTTCATTATACTAGAAGGGACTGGATGATGATTGCAAAAGAATGACATACCTGAAGGGCGGGGAACAGATGGACGACCAGCTTACGCATTTTAACGAGCAAAACCGGGCCAAAATGGTGGATATATCCGAGAAAGGCACTACGAAGCGAACAGCCAAAGCCTGCAGCCAATTGACGATGAAGCCGGAAACGCTGCAACGGATTCAGCAGGGGCGAGTCGAGAAAGGCGACGTTCTGGCAGTTGCCCAGGTAGCGGGGATCATGGCTGCCAAAAAGACGTCGGAGCTGATTCCGATGTGCCACCCGTTGCCGCTCACCGGAGTCGATGTGCAATTCGCGTTTCAGGGGGAAGAGCGCCTGATCATCGAGGTTGTCGCCAAGACGACCGGCCAGACCGGCGTGGAGATGGAGGCGTTGACGGCAGCTAGTGTCGCCGCTTTGACCGTCTATGACATGTGCAAGGCGATGGACAAAGAAATGACCATCGGCCCGACGTATCTGCTGGAGAAAACGGGTGGAAAGAGCGGGTATTTTCACCGGACAGCAGAAGCGTAACGAGCGAAGCAGCCACTGGAAGCATTTCCGGTGGTTGTTTTTAACTGGAATTCTTTTCCCATCGTTCATATTCAGTTCATAAAAGTCGCTTATGATCGTAGGGGAGGTTGAACCGTCCGAAAGCCAGCGGCTATCATTCAACCAGAAAGAGCGGGAAAGCATAGATGGTGACACCGTGACAATTCGTCTTAGCAAGCGGGCACAATTCCGATTTTTCGTTGAGAAATAACGAATGGAGGCAGATAGTTGCGATGACCAAAATACTAATCGTCGATGACGATCCACATATCAGAGAACTCGTCAGCCTGATTTTGCAGAATGAAGGCTTTGCCACTTATGAAGCGTGTGACGGCGTAGATGCATTGAAGACATTGGAATCCGTCCAGGTAGAGATGGTCATCCTCGACATCATGATGCCCAACATGGATGGCTGGAAGCTATGTCAGGAGCTGCGCGAGCACTATGAATTGCCGCTCTTGATGCTCACCGCCAAAGGAGAAACGGCGCAAAAAATCAAAGGGTTCGAACTCGGAACTGACGATTACCTGGTCAAGCCGTTTGAACCGCTGGAGCTCGTCGCCCGTGTAAAGGCGTTGCTGAAACGCTACCGGATCGCTGTCTCGCAAACGGTGCAGATCGGCAGCCTGACGCTGGATCGGAAGACGTATGAGGTATCGCTTGACAGCAAATCCTTGACCCTGCCGCTCAAAGAGTTCGAGCTGCTGTTCAAGCTGGCCAGCTACCCGGGCAAGACGTTTTCCCGCGAACAGCTGATCGAACAGATTTGGGGCTATGATTACGAAGGCGATGAGCGTACCGTGGATGTTCATATCAAACGGCTGCGCGAGCGTTTTCCCGAAGACCGGCATTCCTTTAAAATCAGCACTGTGCGTGGGCTGGGCTATCGGCTTGAGGTACAGTCATGAAACGACCGTTGCATGCGCTCAAGCATATTGCCGGCGTGTTAGCGGTTTTCCTGGGGATGAGCGTGTGCTGGTCGATTGCTTTTTTTGTAACGCACTACCTGTACCACTGGTTTGGGGTTCAACCGCAGGACTTCACCAGACAATTGATCAATTCGCTGCTTGGCTTCCTCCTCTTTGGCGTCAGCATGGCGCTGGTAGGGACGATGGGGCACCCCAGACGGAGAGCTGTATTTCATTTGATTACGGACGCGCTGCGGCAGATTGCCAAAGGAAACTACAACGTAAATGTGAAAATCAACGCAGATAACAACCACCCGTTTGGCCAAATCGCGGAAACGATCAACAGCATGGCGGTCGAGCTGCATCAGATCGAGCAGATGCGGCAGGAGTTCATTTCCAACGTGTCGCACGAAATTCAGTCACCGTTGACGTCGATCAGCGGCTTTGCCCGTGCTCTGCACAACAAGCAGCTGAGCGAAGAGCAGCGCATCCATTACCTCACCATTATCGAGACAGAAAGCATGCGTTTATCGAAGCTGAGCGACAACCTGATGAAGCTGACTTCACTGGAATCCCGCCACCACCCGTTTGACCGCAAGCAGTATCGTCTGGACAAACAACTGCGCAATCTCGTGCTCGCCTGTGAGCCGCAGTGGGTGGATAAGGCGCTGGAGATGGATATTTCACTGGATGAAGTGACGATTGTCGCGGATGAAGATCTGCTCAGCCAGGTCTGGGTAAATCTGCTCAACAACAGCATCAAGTTTACGCCGCATGGCGGAACGATCGGCGTCACCTTGCGGAAGCGCGATGGGCAAGCGATCGTCGCCGTATCCGACTCCGGGATTGGCATTTCGCAGGAAGACCAGGCGCATATTTTTGAACGCTTTTACAAAGCTGACGAGTCGCGGAACCGGGCTAGCGGAGGCAGTGGGCTGGGGCTGTCGATTGTGAAAAAAATCATCGAACTGCACCACGGGACCATCTCCGTGCAAAGCAAGCCGGACGAAGGCGCGACTTTTACCGTCAAGCTGCCGCTTGAACGCAATTGAGTTTGTAAAATTTTACAGTTTTGTGACAGGTGCAATCCCGTACGGAGGCCAAAGAGCCGGGAACGCTCCAACTGGCAGGCAAAACAAGCAGAAGTTCCCCCGGAAAGGGTATATCCGCAAGGCATACCCGTTTTGCATATATATTTCTTGATGCGAAATATATATTATGGGATAATTCTTTGTGCCGCGAAATATTTGCCATGGTAGGAATTGCCCGAATCTCTTGGTTGGAGGGGGGACGGAATGAGTGAAATCAGCCAGATGACGGCAAATCTTCATCGCTTGTGCCACCTGTATTTTTCCATTATTTCTGAAGAGATGACAAGATTTGGCGTGACCAAGCCACAAATGCTTGTCATCGCACAAATCAAGGACGGGGCCAAGACGATCGGCGAGCTCAGCAAGCAGCTTGATCTGTCGTACAGCACGGTTTCCGGTATTGTCGACCGACTGGAGCGGGACCAGATCGTCATGCGAAAAAAAGACGAACATGACCGGCGGATTGTCTGGGTCTCATTGGTCGATCAGTGTTGCAAAGTGGAAGAGAAAGTGCATATTTTCCAGGAAAGTTATTATGCGGAGATTTTTCAGGGAATGTCCACAGCTGAAGTGGATAACGCTTCACAAGCTCTGACAGTGATTAACAAATGCCTTGAAAAGAAGCGAACCGCCTTGGGGCGAGAAAGAGGAAGTGAACGCAGATGAACCTATCAAAGTTCTCCATTAAACGGCCTGTGACGATCTTTATGATGATCGTTGCCCTGCTGATTTTCGGCTTCGTCACGCTGCCCAAGCTGGCTGTCGAGCTGATGCCTGAAATGAACCTGCCGGTGGCACTGGTCGTTACCTCAGTCGATGGGGGAACCACGGGAGAAGTTGAAAAGCTCGTAACAAAACCGATAGAAGAAGCCCTGGCGACAGTCGCCAATGTGGATACGATCAGCTCCAATTCGACGGAAGGCGCTTCACAGGTCATCGTCCAGTTTAACTGGGGCATTGACATGGACCAGGCTACGCTGAACATGCGCGATAAAATCGACCAGGTCCGCGGCGCCCTGCCGGATTCTGCACATGCACCGCGTATTTTGCGACTGGATCCAAACAGTCAACCGATTTTGACGCTGTCGATGACCGGTGATGATGATGTCATCAAGCTGAAAGCGATCGCCGACAAACTCGTCAAGCCGCGTCTGGAGCGGATTGACGGTGTAGCTTCTGTCAGCGTGTCCGGTGGGGAGGACCGGGTTGTGGAAGTGATCCTCGATCCCGACCGGATGTCTGCCTACGGCCTGAGCATCGATCAGGTGCAGCAAGCACTGATGTCGACCAACGTCTCCGGCGCTGCCGGTACTGTCCGCCAAGGCGATGGCAAAATCAGCCTGCGCGTACAGGGGGAGTTCCAGGATGTCAAGGCGATCGGCGATACCGAGATTCGCGTCGGCACGGGAACGATTCTGCTGAAAAACATCGCTGCGGTAAACGATACGTATAAAGAAATTACGCAAAAAGCCTACCTCGACGGAAAGCCGAGCGTTGGCTTGAACGTGCTCAAATCACCCGGCGGGAATACGATCAATGTCGCCGACCAGGCGAAAAAAGAGATCAAGGCGCTGGAAAAAGAACTGCCGAAAAACGTCAAATTGACGATGATTATGGACGCTTCGGTGTTTATTAAAGATTCGATCTATTCAATGGGAGAGCACGCCCTGTTCGGTGGTATTTTCTCCATTCTCATCCTGCTGTTCTTCTTGAACAGCGCACGTTCTACGATCATTGTTTCCATTGTTATCCCGATTTCGATTATTGCCACATTCTCCTTGATGTACTTCTCGGGTCAGACGATCAACCTGATTTCACTCAGCGGTTTGACGCTCGGTCTGGGCTCGTTGGTAGACTTTGCCGTCGTGTTGATCGAGAATATTTTCCGCCATCGCGAAGAAGGCAAGGGCATGGTCGAAGCGGCTCGCGTCGGTTCGCGCGAAGTCGGTACAGCCGTCATGGCGTCGGCATTGGCGCAGATTTGCGTATTCTTGCCAATCGTCTTCGTTGAAGGGATCGCCAAGGAAATCTTCGGTCCGCTGGCCTTGACGGTTGTGTTCTCCCACATCGCGGCTCTGCTCGTATCCTTGACGCTCGTTCCGATGCTCAGCTCCAGATGGCTGAAGCGCATTCCGGACACATCGCTTTACGAGGGCAAAGGAGCGTACAAAGGTGTGAATCCGTTGGTCTGGTTCAACATCGGCTTCCAAAAGCTGACCAGATTTTACGCACGGATTCTGAAGTGGTCGATCGGTCACCGCAAAACCGTTTTTGCTTCGACAATCGTCCTGTTCGTTCTTGCCATCTTCTGCATGGGCATGGTGGGGGCTGAATTTATCCCGTCGATGGACCAGGGGAAAGTGACGATCAGTATCAAAATGCCGAGCGGCACAATGCTGAAGGAAACGGAAAAAGTCGTTGCTGAAGTAGAAAAGACTGTCAAACAAATACCGGAGTTAAAGCAGCTCTCGACATCAGTGGGGACGTCTGGCGGATTCTTGTCGGTGAACAGCGGCAATAAAGCCCAGTTGGACCTGGATCTGGGGCCTAAAGACAAACGCGTCCGTTCGACCGATCAAATCATGGAAGAACTGCGCACCAAGCTCAGCGTGATTCCCGGAGCGGACATCGTCGTCAAAGCGTTCGACCAATCCGGCGGAACTGGCGGCTCTGCCCTGCAAATCAGTCTCCGCGGCGATGATCTGGCTGTCCTGGAAGATATCAGCAGCATTATTTTGGAAGAAGTCAAGCATGTTGAGGGTACGCGAAACGTCACTTCATCGCTCGAGGAGAAGCAGCAAGAGCTGCAGATCGTCGTCGACCAGCAAAAAGCCGCCTATTACGGCGTAACCAGTACACAGGTTTTGTCCAACGTGCGCACGGCGTTCCAGGGAACGAAAGTGACCAACTACCGCACGGGCGATGATGAGATCGATGTTCAATTGATGCTTCCGAAAATCTATAAAGAAGAAATCACTTATCTGGAACAGCTTCGCATTCCGACCGGAAACGGCTCGCAAATCGCGCTCTCGTCGGT
>CAMIVR010000054.1 GCA_946402065.1 uncultured Brevibacillus sp.
TCGCGCCAATGTTTGTTGTATTTTCCCGTCAGCTCATCCATCGTCTGCAGCGGCAAATGGCCGTAGATGGCGTCCCAGCTGATCACGTCGACGTTTTGCATAACCCGGCCGCTCACCATGTGCAGCCAGCACAGATGGTGCGGGGTCGGCACGCCCGTCGGCCACTCGACAAACGGATCAGACGGGGTCACACTGCAAATCATCGTCTTCAAATGCGGCGGCTGAGTCAATGCCGTCAGCCACTGAATCCTAGCGAGATAAGAGCCGCCCATCGTACCGACATCACCCGTACACCACGCTTGTGCGGCGGCCCATTCGATACTGTCGTAGCCGTCATCGCCCTCATTGCGATACGGAACAAATTCTCCTTCCGAATCCCCGCGCCCGCGCACATCCATGTAGACGACCACATAGCCGTGGGCAGCGAAATACGAACCCGTTTCAAATATCGCGTTTGAGGTTTTCAAATACGGCGTCCGGACGACGATCGCCGGGTATTTGCCTTCCATATGCGGTCGGTATACATCAGCCGACAGCCTGACGCCATCACGCATCGGCACCCGCACATCGCGATCGATGCAAACCTCAAATTGAGAAACTGTCTGATCTGTCATCTTCCTGTCCCCTTCCATGTCAACGGTCTTGGTCAAACGATAAAAATATTTTGAATATAATATTCTGTCATCTGGAAGAAAAATCCTCCTCGCTGGGCAAACGCATATTCCTCCCTCTCATCGCATCTGTTCAGACGCAGCCAGGCTGCGCTCACACCTCAACCTTTTTTTCCAAATCAACATTTTTTCTCGAGCCGCGAAACAGTCGTGCTTGCAGACCTTGCATGAATTTGGTGTAAGAGGCCGAGTACAGCAGCAATCCGGTCCAAATAAAGCCGAAGCTGACTGCATGAACAGCCGTAAACGTTTCTTTAAACAAAAAAATGCCCAACAGCAAGGTAATGCTCGGGGACAGATACTGGGTAAAGCCCAATGTCGAGAGCGGAGCGCGATTGCTCGCCTTGGCGAACCACAGCAGCGGCATGGCTGTCGCAACCCCTGCCCCCATCAAGAGCACCGTCGTCCCCCAGCCTGCCGCGCCAAACGATCCGCTGCCCGCAGCTTCGATCCACCCGAGATAAATGAGGGCTACCGGCGCGACAATGACTGTTTCCAGAGCGAGTCCCACCATCGAGTCCGCCTTGGCCATTTTCTTGCCCAGCCCGTATATGGCAAACGTCAGCGCCAGCAAAATCGCCAGCCAGGGAAACGAGCCGAACTCTACGGTCACGATGACGACACCGATCGCAGCCAGAACGACCGAAATCACTTGCCAGAAGGTAAGGCGTTCCTTTAACACGACTACCCCCAGCACAATGCTGAGCAGCGGGTTGATATAGTAGCCAAGACTCGTCTCGATGACGTGGTCGTTGTTGATGCCCCAAATATACAGAAACCAGTTGCACGTAATCAGAAGCGAACAGAAAAATATGTACAGGCGGCTCTTCTTGTTGGACATGACCTCGCGGAGCACCTGCCAACGCCGAAAAACAGCCAAAAGAATGGAAACAAACACAAAAGACCAAAAAATCCGATGAGCCAGAATTTCAATCGAGGGCACATGCTGCAGCAGTTTCCAGTAGAGCGGCAGCAGCCCCCAGAGACCATATGCCAGAATCGCGTACCATACCCCGCTCCGCCTATACCTAGCGTCTACATGCTCTCCGTCGTGTCCCACGCCAAACAACCTCTCCCTTGCAATTCCGTTTCCCTAATACTACCACAGGATAAAAAAAAACCCACAATCTCTTTATGCTCAGATGTGGGCTGCAATTTACTATTCGCTGATGTACTGTTCGATAAATCGGTCCAGCTGTGACTGCTGTCACTTTCCGGCAAGCGGCCGCAAAACCGCACGCACCGGACTGCCGTCAGCATCTGCCAATGGCAACGGCAGCGCGATCAGCTCGTAATCCCCCGGTTCGACCCGATCGAGATCAATCCCTTCGAGAATGTGGATATCATGGGCATGCAGACTGTGGTGGGCGGCCAGCTCTTTACTCGCCAGCGGATCGACCGAAGGCACGTCTACACCGATCAGCCTGATCCCTTTCTCCGCGAGAAACGGTGCGAGATCGGCGCGCAAGTAGGTGATCTCGGCAGGGAATTCAGCTGGGTTCTGCCAGGAACCTGTCCGCAGCAGCAGCCGCTTGACCCCTGCAAGGTCCAGATCAGCCAGATCATCTGCCCCGATGCTCGCCCGGCCGGTTACATCGAGCACACGGGCTGGCCCCACGTACAGATCGAGGTCAAGCTCAATCATCTTTCGCCCGCCGTCGTCAAAGTGAAACGGAGCGTCAACGTGCGTTCCCGTATGGATGCTCATCGTCAGCTTGCCGACGTTTACGGAGCCGCTCTGTTCCTTGGACCAGTTCACTTCGTAGGAAAAGCGTGTGTCGCCCGGCCATGTGGGCACGTCATTATGCAATCGCCGTGATATGTCGTAGAGCGTCATAACGGTCTCCTTTCAGCATCCCGGTGCGCGGGGACGGCAGCCTTGCAGCCCCCGCTCGCGTGCAGCGCCTGATTGCACCTGCCAATCGTCTGCGCTACGCGACAACACCGCGCTTGTTCTCGAATTTTTCGTACTGCTTTTCTACCATGATCGTCTTCAGCCGCATGACTGCCTCCCAGACGTCATTGTACGTCGTGTAGAGCGCTACGGGTGCAAGCCGGACGACATTGGGCGCGCGAAAATCAGGGACGACGCCATTCTCTTTCAACGCCTTGCAAATGCGAGCGGCATCTTCATGCTCCAGACAGACGTGTCCGCCCCGTCGCTGGTCTTCCCGGGGATTGCCGATGGTAAAGCCCATTCCGGCCAATTCATGCTCGACCAGATCCATCAAATACTTCGTTATGAGCAACGATTTGGCCCGCAGCTTCGCCAGTGACGCTTCGTGGAACATCTCCAGCGACCCCAGGAGCGGCGCCATGCTCAGGACATGAGGAGTACCGATCTGATAAGCCCCGGCATGTTCACTTGGAGTAAAACGGTGCTCCATGTCAAATTGTTTGTCCTTGCGTGAACCGAACCACCCGGCCAGACCAGGCAGACGCCCGAAGTGCTGCTCATTGACATACAGCCCGCCGACGCCGCCTGGCCCGCTGTTTAAATACTTGTAATTGCACCAGTAGGCAAAGTCGACCCCCCACTTGCTGAAGGCATGGGGAACCGCGCCGACGGAATGGCAGCCATCAAACCCGATCATTATCCCGCGGGCGTGGGCTTCCGCTGTCAACCGTTCGATATCGAGCAGCTGGCCGCTGCGATACAGTACGGTCGGCAGAATCACGAGCGCGATCTCCTCTGTCATCGCTGCTATGATGTCGTCTTCTTCGATCATCCGCCCATCCCGGCTCTTGACTCTGACGAGATGCTCCTCGGGATCGTATCCGCGAAGCCGCAGTTGGCTTTGCAGTGCGTAAATGTCAGACGGAAAGTTCAATTCGTCTGCCAGTATTTTCGTCCGTTTTCCTTCCGGCTGATAAAATGTGGCCGCCAGCTGATGCAGGTTGGTCGTGGTCGAACCTGTTACGATGACTTCCTCCGGCTTCGCGCCAACGAGGGGAGCGCTCAGCTCGCCCAATCGCTCAGACAGGTAGAACCACGGATGGTTTCCTTGCATCCAGCCGTCAATTCCTTGCGTTTTCCAATCTTCCAAACTTTCCAACAACGTTTTTTCTGCCCGCTTCGAGAGCAGCCCCAGTGAATTGCCGTCGAGATAAATCGAACCGGGCTGCAGGTAAAACTCGTTACGAAACGCTGACAATTCATCCTGCTCATCGAGCTGCTTCGCATACGCTTGCGAGGGATCAAAGGAATAGCTGGACATAAAAACCTCCTTTTGAATCAGTTCATTCGAGGATTTGAGCATATCTTACTAGAAATATGACATCATGTCAATATTCCTTGCAAGCTGGCAATCCTCTGCGCTTCCATGTATCCTAAGCATATAGAGGAGGCAGTGTTCGATGGAAAACTCAAAAGAACAAACAGACGGCAGACATCTCCGCTCGCTGCAGACAAGGCAAAAGCTGCTGGCGGCAGCCCGTGAAGTCTTTCTTGAGGAAGGGTTTCAAAAATCGACGATCTCGCAAGTAATCAAACGGGCGAAAACCGGCTATGGTACAGCCTATGTGCATTTTACGGGAAAAGACGACCTCTTGATTGTTCTGATGGAGGATGTCATGGCCGCTTTTTACGAAATTGCCGAAATGCCCTTTCAGCCCACCTCTTTGGAAGAGGCTCAGCGATTAATTAAAAATCAGACCCTGACGTTTTTGACAATGGCCGAATCCGAGCGACAAATGCTGCAAGTGTTTGCCGAAGCGATCGGCATCTCGCCGGCGGCAACGGCAAAGTGGAAAGAAATCCGCGAAAAATTTATTCAACGGATTTCCAAGGATATCGCCTATTCCCAACAACACGGTTTGGCTCGCCAGGATGTCAACGCAGAGCTCGTCGCCCGCGGCTGGTTCTTTTCAAATGAAATGTACCAGTGGGAGATCGTTCGCAATGAGCACCAGGCATCGATTGAAGAGATTGCCCAAACGTTGACTGCGATCTATACGAACGGTTTGTACGACTAGCCAAGGTCACAGACGAAAAAACCGCGGCGCGTCGACACACCCATTTGCACGTACAGTCAGTTGCTTGCCATGGTAAATAATATGCGGCTGCACCACCGAGCTTCTGGATATAGGAAAGAAGAACCCGGGGGCATTTTCCCAAGGTTCTTCTTTTTGAATTCGTCTCCCATTCCGCTTGTCCTGTGCTGAAGAAACAGAACACATCAAGTCAGGTTGAAGCTACACGCTGGTAAACTCCTGGACAGATCTGCGCTGCCCATCATACCGTTCTGTGTATTCGCCTTTTGTATACTCCGCTATGACACTCCGCCAGAATGCTTGGGCGGGGTAGTTTTTTTCCACCTGGGTGATTCGCCATTTTCCGGGAAATAATTGGAACACCTGTTTTGCCGCTCTCTTTCCGACGCCCTTGCCCTCATACTTGCGCATGATAAAAAACTCTGCGATCGAATGAACCCGGTCTTCGCCTGTACAGGTATCAACGAGCACAAATCCGGCAAGACTCGCATCCACCTTCACAAAGAAAGGATGCTTGTTGTCCTTGCTCCAATATTGGTCCAATGGCAAAGGAGTAAAGAAACCGTCGTCATTCAGCTGGATCGTCGGAACGAACTTTGTGAACTCATAGATGTAGAACTGGGCAAGATTGCGTAAAACATACCTTTCCGACCAGGAAACTCGGCTAATTTCAACTTCCATGAAATCACTCACTTTTTAAAGGATGCCAAAAAAGCCCAGCGCCGTTCCGAACGTTTCTTATATTTCGGCAGTGTACGGTAAATCTCCACACACTCGGCAAAAGCCTGTTTGGCTGCGTCCATCCGTCCCAGCTGCTGATAGAGCTGCCCCAGGATGTAGTATCCTTTGCAGGAGGAAGACTGAATCTCGCGGAACCTGCTCAGGTAGTCCAGCGCTTTTTCACGGTCAGTCGCAGCAAACGCTTCCGCCAGGTGCAGGTATGGCTCGCCGTAATTGACGCGAGGATTGAGCCCAATCGCCTTCTCCATCCACTGCTCACCCTCAGCCAGCTCCCCCAGCTTCAGCTTGCACACTCCGAGCTGATACCAGAATTCCGCCGAATCACGCAAAACATCCTTGCTGTCTTCCAGGTATGTCAACGCTTCCCGGTAGCGTTTCTTTTCAATCAGGATGTAGGCAATCTCACGCTTCAGCGATGTATTGTGCGGATTTAACCTGATTTCCTGCTTGCATTTGGACAGGCGGCTGTTCAACCGCAGCGGACGCAATACGTTGGGGAAAATCCCGACGAACCGCATATCCAGCAAGTAAACGATCAGAACGAGCAAAATGATCGCCACAAACGGATTACCCGTCAGCCAAAACAAAAGCGAAAACAAAATAAACTTGCTCAAACAATCACCTCGATCAGAAAATGATGCCGATTATCCTTATCATATCAAAACGCTCCCCTGATTTCACTTCTCTCTTTTCATCTGATCAAAGGTAGCAAACGAGGATTATCGCCCAGTCTAATTGCGAAAGCCGTAGTTTTTAGCGAATTCACTCTCTCTGAACGTGAAAAAAAACGACCCGCACGGAGTCGTTTGTCCATAAGATAATCTGTTATGTAAAAAGCCGATCACCCTATCAGTGATCGGAAAGGGTATACGTGAATGACTTCATTATAGTCGCGTTCCCCTGCAAAAGCTGTAGTAGATTACAGGTATTTATGCCTAAAATATCTACTTTTGCCATATTCACACAAGTCTCTGTACACAACAGCACCGTCGTTGCTATTTTACAAGCGATTCTTTCGCTTCCGCCAGCCGGTCATTTGAGCGTCAGCGTCCCGTTGGAAAGGTATTCTTCCAAAGTAATACCTTTTGCGGCGATTTCACCGGCAATCTCTTTCCCGACATAGCGGATGTGCCACGGTTCATACGAATACCCCGTCAGAGATTCCTTGCCTTTCGGGTAGCGAATGATGAACCCGTACTCCGCAGCGTGTGCGGCCAGCCATTTTGCTTCTGTCGTACCGGCAAAACAATCTTCCGCTGCGCATTTGCCGCCTATACCGGAGACGTCGATTGCCAACCCTGTCTGATGCTCGCTTTGTCCCGGCAATGCGCTGTACTTGTTAGCTGCTTCGATCCCGTCCTTGCTGGCGTAGTAGGAAAACAGCCTGTTCTGCGTTTTATACGAGCGATATGCAGAGACGCCGGCCAGGGAAACGCCATCCTGTTTCGCTCCGGCGAACAGCTTCTCCAGCGCCTCCGCAGCTTCTTTTCGCATCAACCGCTTTTCGCTTTTTTCGCTAAAAATAAAGGGGACATTCGGCTCTACCAGGTCTGGCGGCTCATACTCTCCAGGCAGCTTGTAATGTTTATTGACCAGTACGGCGATATCTTCCGGATTGGAAGTAACCTGGATATTTGCATCGTCATTTGTCTGACCGGCTTGATTGCCTGTCGTTTCGCCATTTGCGTTTTGGCTTTTGCCTGCCGATGCATCCGTTCCTTTCGACGGTGGCTCGGCTGTACCTGTCTCAGCTGGCGCCGATCCGGCTGGCGTCCCTTGCTCACTGTTGCCAGCGGAGTCGTTTCCAGCTGTACTCGAATCTGGTTGGTGCTGAGACTCAGGCGCAGACGATCCCTGCGGATTAATCAAATTGACCAGCTCGTTCCAGCCAAGCGGCAATAGCATGATTACCGCTGCCAGTATCACGACTGTAACCATTACCTTTAAAGCCTTCAAAGAATGTCCCTCCATCAGTTGCAATATCTGTTTCTTGAGTCAGGATTTTTGCTAAATCCTCGAGTGAAAAAAGTATCTTTATCAGTATAAGGGATACATCCCTTGGGAAAAAGCTTGTTTTCACATTTGTACCATTTTGCCTAGGTCATTTTCAGGCCCGCTCAAGAAATATCCGCGGCCAAAATGCTGATCGGACTCTGGTCAGGGGCCATCGGCTGCAGTTCGTACACCGAGATCGGGAACATCGGGAATCCCCAATAGTACGGGGCAAGCTCATACAGCTGGAAGTAGATGACCATCGCCTTGTCGGCAAGGTAGTACTCCTGCTCGGGAGAAATGGCCGTAAAAGGATTGACCACGGGGATACCCCGTGCTTTTATCTGGGCGTCAATACTGCGCGAAATGACTTTTACGTAGTCAGAACCCGGCGAAAACAGGTCGCTCAATCGATAGAGCTTGCCGCTGTTAACGTTGAACGTAAGCGATCGGAGCAAAGTGAATCCGTGTGCCATGTGATCAGAAAAAGCGTAATTGGTCAGTGTCAGGCTCAATAAACCGCGTTCATTCGTCTTGATCTCGTAATGGCCTACCATTTCGGTTGGCGTGCCGGTTTGGTATTTCTCCTGATCCCTGATCATCCCATTTACTTGATTGTAGATGATTCGGTTGATGCGCTCTTGAACCTGTCTGTTCGTCAACCCGGTTACTTGCGGATAGTAAATGGTGGTGCCACCATCGGATATGTCACTGGTATCAATTCCTACAGGCAATTGAAACGGCATGGCGCAGCCTCATTCCTTTCTGCAGCAGTCGATACAATAGCCTATTCACGTACTTGAAGAGTGGCACCTGATGAAAAATGCCCCCTGTGCTTCAGGGAGCAAATCGTTTCTACTACGATAGACGAAAGGAAGGACAAAAACGTCACCATTCTTTACCAACTGCCAAAATCACTTCCATATATCACGGATCGGGGCAGCTTCCGCACTTTTGCCCAATCGAGGCAACCCGTAGAGATCCTCTATCGTTCGCAGGACATTGTAGTGGTCGATTTTTTGTGCGTAACGCCCCGGGCGTACCATCGGACCGATGATGATCGTCGGTATGTGATTCCTCACCGAAAAATCATCCTCGTCCCACGTAATGATCAGCATGCTGTTATGCTGCATCGCCCAGGTCACATAGGCGTCAACATGCTGCTTCAGCCATGTATCGGCTTGCTCGAAGCTGCCATCGTGCATGTCGTTTTTCAGATTGGGAATGACAAACGATACTGTTGGCAGTTTGGAAAAGTCCTGCGGAAAGCTGGTAAACGGCATGTTTACGGCAGCGGAAACATTGGTAAAATTAACCCACGGATTGTGCTTGCGGGCGTAGCCTTTATACGAGCAATCGGTAAAGCCGACCGTGGGCATTTCCTCCGAATAGCCGCCAAATGTTCGCTCAGCGCTGATCAGCTCGGAGGCGAGATTAGGTGTTGTAAAGCGATGCGGACACGAATCATTCTTGATATCTTGCGTCGAGCCGGAAAACAGCGCCAGATAGTTCGGCTGGCTCGGATGGGCGACTCCGTGTGCATCCGTAAACAGCGCTCCCCGCTTGGCCAAGGCGTTCAGATAAGGCGCTTTCTTGTTGTCGATGATTTGGGCATACGAGTGGTTTTCCTCCACCACGACGACGATATGCTCAACCGCTACATCCGAAGGGACAGGAGGTGCTTCATTGATCTTTGGTTGTCCGCTGGCGGCATGCGGCTGACTGGTTTGCGAATTTTTTGGCTGCACGGGTGAAGCGTGTGATTGTGCTCCTGTGGCCATAACGATGAGCGGAAAAAAAGCGAGACAGAGAATCAGCAACAGAATCCGTTTCATAATAGCTCCCTTCTTACTGGTGAAAGTCATCCCAGTCAGCTTGCCAGCAGTCGGTCACCTTCGCATTCAACGGAAAGCCAAGCCGGACCGAAGTCCCTTCACCCGGCTTGTTCTCGATTGCAATGGTTGCCTGATTGGCGCTCATCAAACGCTTGGCGAGTTTCAACGCCAGCCTGACTGCCTTAGTATAGCATCTCTCTGAACGTTCAGGGCAAAAACTGCTGCTCACATTTTCCCGGTGAGTGTCGCTGTTTTGTTATATACTGAGAGAAGATTGAAAAATATTGCGTCGTGATTTCCTACAGGAGAACAGTTATGACCATTACCGTTCTACTCGGCTTGTGGGCGTTTGCCCTGCTCGTCCTGTTTACTGATCCCAAGCGAACATCGACCCGTTTCGGCAGCGCGACCGCGTTTATTGGCGGGTTCGGCTTTTTCTCGGCGGTCATTGATGACGAGCTGTATCCCGTGCTGCAAAACGTTGCCCTCCAGCATCCGCTGCTTGATACATTCATCGGAATTGCCAGCAGATCCTCCTCGTTTCTTTGCCAGGCGGGGATGCCTTACACGTTTTTGATGTTCGCGATCCATTCCAGCGACTTCCTGTCCAGGCGCGTCAAGCGCATCGTGACCTACGCTGCCCTGGTTCCCCCGCTGGTCATGCTGGCGATTACACCGGTCTATCCGGTTTTGCAGTTCAATTACCGGATCATGCTCATCTGGGTGATTCCCTATTTTCTCTGTTCGTGTCTGCTGCTCATTTATTTGCACTGGGTAGAAAAAGACCCGATCCTGAAAAAAAGCCGCTTGATCAACAACGTTCTCACGATTGTTCCGCTGCTGTTCGTCTTTACCTCGATATACGTCATGCGCACGCTGCAGAATTACGAAGCGTGGCGCTACAACGTCTGGATCGTCGGGCTGCAGTTCGTGCTGTTCGTGGCGATCAGCGTGAAATACGATTTGCTCGGCGTCAAGCTGAGGGTGGAAAAACGCCGACTGAACAGTACGCTGCGAGCGATGACCTCCGGTGCGGCGATCATGAATCACACGATCAAAAACGAGCTCGGCAAAATCACCCTCTTCGCCGACCGGATCGAATCGTACGCCGCTCCCGACAAGCAGCAGGAGATGAAGGCTGACATGCAGATTCTGCTGCAATCGACGCAAAATGTGCTGAACATGGTCAACCGCATCCAGGGACAAATCCAGGACATCGCGCTAAAAGAGGAACTGACACAGGTAAGCAGTGTCGTCGACCGCGTCCTGCACGATTTACAGCCATATATTGCCAAAACCAACGTCACGATTCAGACTGACGTCGCAGACAACATTCAGCTCAAATGCGACCCGGTGCATCTGCGCGAGGTACTGACCAACCTCTGCATGAATGCGCTGGAAGCGATGAAATCCGGCGGTACGCTCAGTCTGGACATGTACGATTCCGGCAAGTATCTGATTCTGTCTGTGACCGATACGGGTACAGGCATTGCCAAGGAAAACCTGCCGTATGTGCTCGATCCGTTTTTCTCGACCAAAAAACACGGGCAAAACTTTGGGCTGGGTCTGTCCTATTGCTATAATGTGATGCAAAAGCATCATGGCATGCTGGAAATCCGCAGTACAGCGGGCCAGGGCACGGCCGTCTACCTGTATTTCCCGCAAAAACGCGTGCAGCGAACCGGGCATGACAGCTGAAAGGAGCTAACCAGATGGACCCGATACAACTGTTTGTCATAGAAGATGATGCCGACTGGCGCAGAGGCCTTGTCGATTTCCTGAACAAAGAACCTGACCTAAACGTCGCCGCGACTGCGGAAAGCAAAGATGAAGCGATTTCGCTGTATCCGCAGCTCCAGGTCGATGTCGTCTTGCTCGATATCAACCTCAGTGAAAACAACCTGGACGGAATCGAGATCGCCCTGGAGCTCACCCGGCAAAATCCGGAGTGCAAGATCATCATGCTGACTTCCCTGACCGAAGCGGATGTGATCGTCGATTCCTTCTCCGCTGGGGTGGTGAACTACATCAGCAAGCTTCACTTTAAGGAAATTCCCGAAGCCATCCGCTCTGCCTACCGCCAGCAGTCCGCGATTCACCCGACTGCCGCCGCAGCCCTGCGGAATGAATTCCTCCGCCTAAAACAGGAGAAAAACGAAAAGCTGCTGTCACCAGCGGAAAAGGAAATTCTCCAGCTGATCAATCAAGGCCAGACGCAAACGCAAATCGAGCAGAGCCTGTTCATTACGAAGCGTACGATCAAAAACCACATCAACCGCATTCTCAAAAAAATGGGCGTAAAAACGAGCAAGGAAGCCGCAGCGCTGGCCAAACAAAAGAAAATGCTGTAATTACGCTTTGTTACATGGGCATAGCATCAGGTACCAATGAAAGTTGGTACTTTTTTTACACCCCTCACACGGTAGAATGGTGGCTATAAGCACTCATTTATTCGTAAAGGTGTGGTAGACCATGATTATCCTTCATACCCTCTTAAAGCTTCTGCTGACGTGCTGGTTCCGGATTCGCCGCAAAGGCTTTGACCGAATCGATCTTTCAGAACCGGCACTGATCATCCCCAATCACGTTTCACTGCTTGATGCAATACTTCTTTCCTTTTACCTGCCAAGGTCCGTGACCTATGTCGTCAACACAGGCATTGCCAAGCGCTTTTCATTGTTGCTGAAGCTTTGCAAGCACATCACCGTCGACCCGCTCAATCCGTACTCGGTCAGAAAAATGCTGCGAGTCCTCAAAAGCGGCGAGACGCTTGTGATTTTTCCCGAAGGTCGGATTACGACTACAGGCGGACTGATGAAAATGTACAGCGGTGTCGGCTATCTCGCCTTGCGTAGTGGCGCGAAATTGTACCCAATCATCATCCAAGGGCTGGAGCGTTCCCCCCTCTCGTATCTCAAAGGCAAAATAAAGCGTTCCTGGTTCCCGAAAGTATCGTTCACCGTCGGATCCCCCTTTACGCTCAGCAAGAACGATGCCCGGTCGATGAAAGAGCAAAAAGCTGCCGCCAGCGACTCCATCCTGCACACGATGCAGACTGAACTGCTGAAAGCGCGGTTGAAACCCGATGTGAATCTGTTTAACGAAGCACTGGAAGCAGCCAGGCTGCACGGAGCAAAGCAAACCATCTGCATGGATGTGACCGCTGCGGTTTCCTACCGCACGTTGCTCGTATCCAGCTATGTACTCGGCAACAAGCTGCGCCCGATGCTCGCCGCCAACCAAAGCGTAGGCGTACTGCTGCCGACATCGATCGGACATACGGCACTGCTTTTCGCCCTGTTTCGCCTCGGCAAAACGCCTGCCATCCTCAACTTTTCGCTCGGCGTCCAGACCTTGCTGGACTGCTGCGAGACAGCAGGCATCTACACCGTGCTGACGTCGCGCGTGTTCATCGAAAAAGCCAAGCTTGGCCACCTGATCGAAGGACTTGCGGAAAAAGTAGCGATTGTCTACCTGGAAGACGTGAAGGATACGGTTTCACCGGGCGATAAACTGAGCGGCCTGGCTCACTACCTGATGCGAAAAAAATCGACTGCGACCGTAAACGAGCTGATTTTGTTCACATCCGGCAGCGAGAGCAAACCGAAAGGCGTCGTCTTAACGCACGCCAACCTGTACGCGAATATTCAACAAGTGCGCAGCGTAATCGACCTGACCTCGCGCGACAAAATATTGAATGCCCTGCCGATGTTTCACAGCTTTGGCCTTACCGCCGGCACGCTCTTGCCGATTCTGTCGGGCATTCCCGCTTTTCTTTATCCGAGCCCGCTGCACTACAAGGCCATTTCGGAGCTGTGCTACGACCAGGACATCACCTTGCTGTTCGGAACGTCCACGTTCCTCGCTGGCTACGGCAAGCATGCCCATCCCTACAACTTCTACTCGCTGCGCTACATTTTTGCCGGGGCCGAGAAGCTGAAGGACGATGTCAGACAGATGTGGCAGGAAAAATTCGGCGTTCGCATTTTTGAAGGCTATGGAGCGACCGAGACATCGCCGATACTCTCGCTCAACACGCCACTGGCGAACAAAACGGGAACGGTCGGCCGACTGCTGCCCGGTATGCAGGCTCAACTGGAGCAGGTCGAAGGGATTGCAGGCGGGGGCAACCTGCTCGTGCGCGGTCCGAATGTGATGAAGGGCTATTTGATCAACGGTCAAGGCTTTATCCCTGCGGAAGAATGGTACAAAACCGGTGACCTGGTGGAGATCGATGCCAACGGATATATCACGATCAAGTCGCGGATCAAACGCTTTGCCAAAATTGGCGGCGAGATGGTCTCGCTCAATCTGGTGGAAGACCTGGCTGTGCAGTGCTACGGACATTCCGGCTTTGCTGCGATCTCCGTCAACGATGCTCGCAAAGGCGAGCGGGTCATCCTCTACACGACGGACGACTCGATCGCACTGGATAAGCTGCGCGGATTTCTGGCTGAAAAAGGCTTCTCGCCGTTGCTTTTGCCCGCTTCCCTGCAATTCATAAGCGCACTGCCGCTGCTTGGCAGTGGAAAAACGGATTACGTCGCACTGAAACAATTGGCTGAAACGAAAGGTGGCAAACACGATGAAGCAACTGCTTAAACCACTGCAAGCCCTTTATTTTACCCAGTTTCTCTCGGCTTTCGCGGATAACATGGTGTTGTTCGTCATTGCCAACCTGCTTAGCGACAACGGATTTTCACCCGCTTCCCTGGCACTCGTCTCGATGGCCTTCTTTTTGCCGTACATCGTGCTGGCTCCGCTTGTCGGCCCGTTTGCCGACAAGCAGTCCAAGGCAGTCGTACTTGTCATCGGCAATCTGGTCAAGGTTTCAGGCGTCGTGATTCTCTTGATGACCAATCACTCCAGCATCGTCATGCTGATGATCAGCTACTTCATGGTCGGTGTCGGCGCTGTCATTTACTCACCGGCGAAGTACGGCATTTTGCCGGAGCTGACCCATAATGAGACAGAATTGTTCCACGCAAACTCGCGAATCGAAGCCTATACGATCATCGCCATCCTGCTTGGCATCGGCGGCGGCGGGTCCATCGCCGCGATGACGTCGGCATTCGTCTCCTCGCTGATCTGTCTGGCCTTCTACGTCACGTCGGTGCTGATGACCTTTTCCATCCCGCGTGTCAGAGGCAACTCACGCATCCGCTATGGCGAGGAAAGCCGCGCGTTTTTCGCCAATCTGAAACTGCTGCTCGCGAACCGGGAGACCGGGTTTTGCCTGATCGGCACCGGATCGTTCTGGATGAGCTCGGCTGTATTGCGGATTGCCGTGCTGGCCTGGATTCCACTGGCGCTTGGGTTTGATCCGAAAGACTTTTCGATTTCGCTCATTCTGGCAACCACTTCGATCGGCATTATCGTCGGCGCGTTTCTGTCGCCGAAGCTGATTCCATTGCGCAAGTTTCAGCGTTCCATCCTGTACGGGTTTGGCATGATGGCTTTGATTCTGCTCTTCCCCTGGATTCACTCCACATGGCTGGCGATTATCTTCCTGCTCGCGGTAGGCTTTATGGGCGGCGCGTTTATTATCCCGATGAATACCATCTTGCAGGAAAAAGGCAAGGACATGATCGGCACCGGGAAGACGATTGCCGTACAGAATTTTATCGAGTATTTGCTGATGCTCATCGGCTCCGGATTATACTACATCGTCGTCTACCTTGGCCTGTCCGTGTCGGGGGCGATCGTCACCCAAGGATTGCTGATGCTGCTCTTCCTGTTGTACTTGAGCAAGGCGAAGCGCAAAGTGGCAGGCACACTCGGACACTGAGGTATTGAGCCGTTTCACGACAAACAAAGCAGACCGTTCCCTGGTTGAGGCTGGAGCCAAGGGCGATCTGCTTTGTTTGCTGCGTTATTGATATCGGTTGAGCTACATGTACCTCGCGCTGCCATCAACGTCTGCACTGCAGCTGACCGGCCAAGCGTTGCTTGCGTGAAAACCCGTTGCTCATTCTGCTTTCAGCTCGGTCTTGCAATCAGAAGACGACTTGGTTAGCGGACCAGACTCATCCTTGACGAGCAGCTCGCGTTTTTCCCAACTGACGAAGTAATCCTCCCAAAATACCTGGCAGTGGCTGTCATTCATTTCCAGTATGACACCCTTGGCACCATCCAACGAAAAAATGACGTGATCCCCGATTTTGAACATAGCGGTCAGCCAAGCCTAAAGATGATCCCGTGACCACCTTTAGGGTACTCCCACTTGATATTTTGATACGGACAGCCGATGCGGCAGCTCCCGCACTCGTGACAGCCTTCGTAGCCGACGTGCATGCGGATTTCTTCCCATTTGTACACTTCCGCCGGACAGAAAATCGTACAGAGTTTATCCGGGCACTTGGTCAGACATACATCTGCATCCATAACCGTGAGATGTGATTTGGTGTCGGCCTTAAAGCGGACGAGGTACTGTTTTTCCTCAATCGACTGAGGCTTTTGCTCTTCGCTCATCACTTCATCACCTTCCATGCTTGATACAAGTCGCGGGCGATTTTGAATTTCTGCCCGGCGGTTCCGATCTCGCGCCAGATTTTCTGCTGCTTCGCTCGCTTCGGTGTGCCGTCGACGGTAAACATTTGGCTGGCCGCCTTGTTCATCATGGGAATGTACTTCTCGAAATAGTGCGGGAACTTTTCGAAGTGGTGTGTCGCATCCTTGTACTTCTTCAAATCTTCGCCGACAAAGCTCTCAAACAGTTTGACGCGATAGTGATCAAGCGTTTTTTCGGAGAAGTCGTCGCGCTCCTTGGCCCGGATGATCGCTTCGGCGGCAAGCACGCCGGAAGTCATCGCCATGTTGGAGCCTTCACGGTGAATCGCGTTGACCATCTGGGCGGCATCGCCGACGACCAGCACGCCGTCGCCGACCACCTTGGGCATCGAGTGATAGCCGCCCTCGGGAATCAGGTGAGCGAGGTATTCCTGCTGCTCGCTGCCCTGAATGTAGCGGCGGATCATCGGATGGTTTTTGACGTAGTCGAGCAGCTGATGCGGCTTGAGCTTGTGCTTGATCAGCCCGGACAGCATCGTGCCGACGCCGATGTTTAGGCTTTCCTTGTTCGTATAGAGCCAGGCAGTACCGAGGATGCCTTTGGTCGCGTCGCCGAAAATCTCAATCGTACAGCCCTGGTTTCCTTCCAGATTGAAGCGGTCTTCGATTACGCGCTTATCCAGCTTCAGCACTTCCATGACCGCGAGCGCGACTTCATCGGGGCGGAATTCGCGGTGGAAGCCAAGCTGCTTGGCCAGGAGGGAATTGACGCCGTCAGCGAGCACGACGACATCGGCATAGACGTCGCCGTCAGGGCGGTCCGTGCGTACACCGATTACTTTGTTGTTTTCGACGATGCATTCCAGTGCGACTGTCTCGTTAATCAAGAGGGCGCCCTGCTCGACTGCCTTGTCGGCAAACCACTGGTCGAACTTGGCGCGGAGCACAGTGAAGTTGTTGTACGGCTCCTTGTCCCACTCCAGGCCTTTGTATCCGAAGGTCAGGGCGGACTCTTTGTCCAGCATCATGAAGCGCTGCTCCACGATGGGCCGTTCGACGGGCGCTTCCTTGTAAAACTCGGGGATGATATCCTCCATCATCTTGCGGTACAAGACGCCGCCCATGACGTTCTTCGAGCCGGGATACTCGCCGCGCTCGATCAACAGTACGTTGACGCCGGCTTTGGCCAGCGTATAGGCACATGAGGTGCCGGCCGGTCCCGCTCCGACCACGATTGCATCAAATTTTTCCCCCATATTGCACCTCTCCCCGCAAGGCTTTTTCAAACGATTCCATCAATAGCGGCACGATCTCGAAGGCATCGCCGACGATGCCGTAGTGACAGGACTGGAAAATCGGCGCTTCCGGATCGTTGTTGATCGCGATGATCAAATCGGAGTTTTTCATCCCGACGATGTGCTGGATGGCCCCGGAAATCCCGATGGCGAAATAGATTTTCGGCGTGACTGTAACCCCTGTCTGGCCGACCTGATGCTGGTGATCGATCCAGCCCGCTTCGACGGCATCGCGGCTCGCGCCGACCGTGGCGCCAAGCACCTTGGCGAATTGGTGGATCAGCTCAAAGCCGTTGCGGCTGCCGAGCCCCTTGCCGCCGGAGACGATGATGTCCGCTTCGTCGAGCCGGACTTTGCAGACAGTTTCACGGACGATCTCAATGACCTTCGTGCGGATGTCGTCCTCCTTAATCGCGAGGAGTTCTGCCCTGATCTCGCCTTTACGCGTTTTATCGGGTGCGAGTGCCTTCATGACCTTGGGGCGTACGGTCGCCATTTGCGGGCGATGGTTTTTACAGAGGATCGTCGCCATGATATTGCCGCTGAACGCCGGTCGGCTCGCTTCCAGCAATCCCGTCTCTACTTCCACGTCGAGAATCGTCGAATCTGCGGTCAGCCCCGTAGCCAGATCTGTCGCGACTGCGCTGGCCAAATCCTTTCCGGTCGACGTAGCGCCGTAGAGGAAGATCTCCGGCTTATAGCGTTCGACACAATCGATGACGGCTTTCATATACGCTTCCGTACGGTAGTGATGGAAGATCGGCTGATCGTAGAGGTAGACGATGTCTGCGCCGTATTCGATCACCGTGTCGGCGAGCGGCGTTACGTTGTCCCCGATCAGCACGCCAGCCAATTGGACGCCGCGTTTGTCGGCAAGCTTGCGGCCGGCCCCGAGCAGCTCGAGCGATACGTTGGCGATGACGCCGTCCTTTTGCTCGATAAACACCCAGACGCCATGATAATCCTGCATGTTCATCCGTTCCCCTCCTTTCCTGCGAACAGTTCTTTTTTGCCGAGCACGATTTCCAGCAACCGATTTGCCTGCTCTGCCGGTGTGCCTTGCAGCATCTCTCCGCCTTTGGGCTTTTCCGGCGTCCAGACCTTGGAGACGATCGTCGGCGAACCTTTTAAACCGAGCTGGGTGCGGTCGACGTTGGCCAGATCGTTCACGGACCAGATCGTCGGATTGTAGCGGGCTGCCTTCAAGACGTTGGGCAGTGGAGAGTACGGAATTTCGTTAATGTCTTTTTCCACGGAAAACAGACAGGGAAGCGACGACTGGATCACTTCGTAGCCGTCCTCGAGCTTGCGGTGAATCACGACAAAGCCTTTTTCCCGATCGACTTCCACGACTTTTTTGACACTGGTCAGCGGAGGAATGTTCAACCGCCGGGCAATTCCTGGCCCGACCTGGCCGGTATCGCCGTCGATGGTCATTTTCCCGCAGATAATCAGATCGACCGGCTTGATTTCCGCGATTTTTTCGACGGCCTTCGTCAAGGCGTAGCTGGTCGCCAGCGTGTCGGCTCCGGCAAAGGCGCGGTCGGAGATCATGTAGCCTTCGTCGGCGCCGATCTCGATGCACTTCTTGATCGCCTTGATCGCCGCCATCGGTCCCATCGTCAGCACCGAGACCGTGCCGCCGTAGCGCTGCTTGAGCCGAACAGCTTCCTCGACCGCATGGGCGTCGTAAGGATTCAGAATCGCCGGCGCACTGGACCGATCCATCGTGTTTGTCTTCGGATTCATCTTGATGATCTTGGTATCCGGCACCTGCTTGATACAGGCAACGATATGAAGCATGCAACATCCTCCTTTGAACATATCAATCGTGAACTGCTGCATTGTTCTTGGGCTGTATGCAGTGGGTCCTGACTGTGCAACTCTATCAGGGGTTGTCTGATTTTCGCTGAATTTGCCAGCGCGTCCGCTAAGTGTCCCATTTTTATCACTTTATTTCCGATTCGCGTGTTCTATGCCATTTTTCGTGGAAACAAAAGGAGAACCCCTGATGGACACGCGATTCTCCTGATTCGGGTCCGGACGTTTTGATTTCCACTTTTTTTTCAACAAACCATGAACTTTTCCTCAGCTCATGACAATATATAGGTGAGAGGCCTCTTTGAAAACCGTATTTTCACTATGCAGAAAGGAGGGGCAGCCTGGTTGGGAAGTTGCGATTTAGAAGAGTTGATCGAGCAGCACGGCAAGTCCGTCTACGGATTTTGCCGCATGCTTGTAAAAAATAAAGCGGATGCAGACGACCTGTATCAGGAAACATTTCTGAAAGCGATGGAACTCTCGCACAAAATCGATAGAGAGCATAATCCAAAAGGATTCCTCCTGTCCATCGCATCGAAGCTGTGGAAGAACAAGCTGCGAAAATTCGCCTGGCGACAAAGAATCGCCCCGCGAGAGGAGCTCAATGATGATGGGAGTCATCACTTGTTGAGGGATCACGCCACTCCGGAACACATCGCCATATCCAATGAACTCCGGGCGACGATCCGATCCGCAGCCGATTCGCTGAATGAAAAACTAAAAATTCCTCTGTACATGTACTACACTGCTGAAATGTCTATTGAAGAGATTGGAGCGGCCTTGAACATTCCGCCGGGAACTGTCAAAAGCAGGCTGCACAAGTCCAGAAACGAATTGAAAAAATATTTGGAGGCGAAGTCGCTATGAAACAGGTCGAGCCTTTGGATACACTTTTGAGACAAGCCCTATCTTCCACTGTTGAGCCAAGTGACGAATTAAATCAAAAGCTAATGAGCCAATACAAGGAGGGAACCATGGTAAAACCCCGGTATAAAAAAAGACTATCCGTTGCACTGATCGCAGCGGCCATCACGCTCGCAACGTCAATCACTGCCCTGGCGGCTTCGCATCTGCTCAATTCCAGACAGGTGGCCGAGCACCTGGGCGATCAATTGCTGGCAAAGGCATTCACGGAGGAGCATGCCGTTAAAGCCAATGAATCGATTGTTTCGGGCGGCTATACGCTCACATTTCTAGGCATCGTATCTGGCAAAGGATTAAGCGATTTTGGAGGGTCGGCAAGTGAGATCCATCCAGACAGAACCTATGCCGTCGTCTCCATCGAAAAGCAAGACGGCAGTAAAATGCCAGATACCAAGGATGACAAATATGGCGAAACCCCGTTTTTTGTTTCTCCACTCATTAAAGGCCAAAAGCCATGGCTAGTGAACATCGCTTCAATGAATGGTGGCTACAGTGAATTTGTCAAGGACGGGGTCATGTACAGGTTGATAGAATTAGACGGAATCGAAAAGTTCGCTGACAGAGGAGTTTATTTGGCCGTAAGTACCAGCCAGTTTTATGATGTCAATGCTTTTCGTTATGATGAAAAAACAGGAGAAATCAGCCGTAATCCGGAGTACAGCGGGGGTAACGCACTTTTCAATTTGCCGCTTGACGTCAAAAAAGCGAATCATGACCAGGCTGAACAATACTTGCAAACATTATTGCAAAAGCCTGCCGACGAATCAGAGGCTGGTGACGCCGCTGCAGAGGATTGGAAAACGGCTGTTGTCATCCCGGAATCGGTGAAAACGGTGACTCCCGACAAGAATGGCATGATAAACTACGAATATGCGGGCAGCAAGATTTCTGTTTCGGTCGAAGTGCTGTTCAAAGAAGGAGAAACAGGCGTAACGAACATGGTAGGCATTTCGGAAGGAAATGGTGAGCGGATCGGCATTCGATTCTCGAGGGATGCCGCCGGGATCATTACCGGTATGGCATTGAAATTGAAATAGCTGTAAATAGAAAACGTGGCCGCGTCAGCATTTGGCGCAGCCACGTTGGCTTATGGCAATAGGAATTGAAAAAATTCCTCTCGCCCGCACGTTTACGAACCGTTCGAAATCAATCAGCGGAAGATGCAGGATCATGCTGGCAGTTTTCGCAAATCCCGTAAATCTCAAAGCGGTGGTTGACGATTTTATCGTTTCCCGGCAGGTCCATCTCCTCTTCCAAGGGACAATAATCGAATGTCAGCGTTTTTTCACAGTTGAGGCAGATCAGATGGTGGTGAGCGCAAATTGGGTCGTTTCAATTTGCGACTTATAATTTCTTCTGCGCAAATTGATGAATTTCTTCGATTGAAGTAGCGAGCGTATCAATCTTTTCACTGATGAGCTTAAAGGATACTTCATACTGCTTGTTCAAATCACTATTGGATTGAACATGTTGGGTAATAGTGGAGAGTTCTTCAGATAGTTTATTGAGTTGATTCAAAGTAGATCCCGCAGTGCTCTTCGTTTGGTTCGCTAGATTCCTCATTTCCTGAGCTACTATGCTGAAGGCTCGTCCTTGCTCACCTAACCGCGCGGACTCGATTGCCGCATTCAATGAAAGCAGATTGGTTTGATCCGAAACATAGGTAATCGCTTCATTCATTTCAAATATGTATTTAAAGTTTTGATTCATCGAGGTAAAGTGGTTCGTCATCTGAATAAAGTTATCATGAATTTGATTGGAGTTTTTTGATAGCTGTTGCATCTGTTGTTCAATCTCACTCACACCTACAAAGAGATCTTGAATCGAAGACTTAATGGTTTCATTCTGAGAAGTATTATATGCGATGGCGAGTAATCCATCTTCGAGTGGAAAAGCAACAACACGTATGGAGAAACCATGTACTTGCTTCGGTACTTCAAAATTCACAGTTTTTTTCGAACGTATTGCTTCATAAATGGGACTTTCTTTACGTACTACATCGCCAACTTTGAATAAAGGAAGATTCCCAGTGGTAAATTTCACAGTGCCATCATTATCTCCTGTAGCAATAAAGTATGAATCCGTTTGTATTAAATGGGTAATTAGTGGGATGATCTCTTTGGCTTGAGCCTGATTCATCTTGATTCCCCTCTACTTGTGTGAATATTTTATCTATTCACCTCTTTATACAAAATTTACTTATTTAATCGAATTTCGTCAATAGTATATCGGAAATAGATCTAGAGTTGACCATTCTGTCATAAGTCTATAGAATTTTTAACATAGATGTAAATGAGTTAGGAGAGAAGATCTTGGCTACAAATAATGAGCATATCAAAGAAAAGCTAGCGCTTCTTCCAGATAAGCCGGGATGTCATCTGATGAAGGATCGAACCGGACGAGTCATCTATGTAGGAAAAGCTAAGGTACTCAAGAATCGAGTTCGCTCCTATTTTACAGGCAGTCATGATGGAAAAACCCAACGGCTTGATAGATGAAACGACTTTATCTTCCTGGTATGAAAAAAACAAGCTTCCCGATATGACAGCGCAGACGCCGTGCTTATTTATGAAGAAGCTTGTTTTTTCATATTTTCCTTCGCTGTACCAATAGAATGGAGCGAAGTACATTTTTACACGTTCCAAGGAGGATGAAAGGATGGGAACTGCACAGCTGCTGATTACCACAGAACGATTGCACAATCGCATCGAACGCCTGTCGCACATCGGCAAAATCGGGGAAACAGGCGTCTGTCGGCTGGCCTTGTCCAGGGAAGACCGGGAAGCCGTAGAGCTGGTCAAGAGCTGGATGGAGGAAGCGGGGATGACCGCCCGGATCGATAACTTCGGCAACCTGATCGGCCGACTGGAAGGAGCGAACCCGGATGCGCCGATTCTGATGCTCGGCTCGCATATCGATTCGCAGCCGTATGGCGGCCGCTTTGATGGCGTCATCGGCGTGCTTGGAGCCCTGGAAGCGGTCCAGACGCTGCACGAGCAAGGCGTCACTCCGACCGTCCCCGTCGAAGTCGTCGCCTTTTGCGATGAAGAAGGCAGCCGCTTTAACAAAGGGCTGTTCGGCTCGCGCGGAATTCTTGGCAAGCTGGAAGAAGGCGAGCTGGAGCGCGCTGACAAAGACGGCGTGACGCGCCGGCAAGCGCTGATCGAGTTCGGCTGTGACATCGACAAGTTCGCCGAGTCAGAATATTCGCACGGCAGCATCGGATCGTATCTCGAGCTGCATATCGAACAAGGTCCCGTGCTGGAATCGCTCGATCAGGCGGTCGGCATCGTCTCGGGTATTTCCGGTCCGCTCTGGTGGACAGTCGAGTTGAACGGCTTCGCCGGACATGCCGGGTCCGTACCGATGCCGCTGCGCAAGGACGCTCTGCTCGGGTCAGCGAAAATTATCGCAGCGCTCAACGACATCGCCAAGCAGGACCCCGAGGCGCCAACGGTCGGCACTGTGGGGAATCTGCAGGTGTTCCCCAACTCGCGCAATATCGTCGCCGAGCAGGTCACCTTTACCGTCGATCTGCGGGATATTGACCTGGAGCGGCGCAATGTGCGAGAGGCTGAGCTGCGCAAAGCGATTGAGACGATTTGCGCAGAGTGTGGATTGACGTATACCATTCGCGAGGACACGAATAGCGAGCCGCGCTATTGCGCAGAGTGGATCAAGCACATCATGCGGGAGGAGGCTTCGGCAATCGGCCTGACCCCGCCGGAAATCATGAGCGGCCCGTTTCATGACGCACTGGCATTATCCTACGTCTGCGACTACGCGATGATTTTCGTCCGCAGCAAGGACGGGATCAGCCACAATCCGAAGGAATACTCCAGTCCGGAAGATATTTCGCTCGGTACGGAGCTGTTGTACCGGACGATGGTGAAAATGCTGGAACGAGCGTAATTGCGGGAGTACTCAAACATTTATAGGCCAAACATAAGAATCATGGCGACATACACCTGCTAGATATATGACTTTTCATGTTGACAATGACTGAAAATTATGTACAATTAGATTCAGGTTAATATTTGCTGTGGAGTATTTGGAGAACAGCAGCTAGTATCTCAGAGAAGAGTTTTCTTCTATGAAGGTATTAGCTGTTTTTTTATTCGCCGAAAGGAGGTGAACCAAGGTGTAAGCACTTAACAAAAGTTGACTTTGTTGAAGAATGAAAGAAGGGAGCAGGTAGGATGACACCGTTTTTAGGGGAACTGGTAGGAACAATGGTATTGATTATTTTAGGTGCAGGAGTGTGTGCAGGAACAAGTCTGAAAAAATCGTACGCGCAAAACGGCGGTTGGATTGTCATTACGATGGGCTGGGGGATGGGCGTTGCCATGGGCGTATATGCAGTGGGCAAAATCAGCGGAGCTCATCTCAACCCGGCGGTAACGATCGGATTGGCCAGCATCGGTGAATTTCCGTGGTCACAGGTTCCCGGATATATTTTGGCGCAAATGATTGGAGCATTTCTGGGAGCAACGTTTGTCTGGCTCTTTTACTATCCGCATTGGAAGGAGACGGAGGATCCCGGTACGAAGCTGGGGGTATTTTCCACAGGTCCGGCGATCAAACATACGCCAGCCAATCTGATCAGCGAAATTCTCGGTACGTTCTTCCTGATGCTCGGACTTTTGTTCATCGGGGCAAATAAGTTTTCCGAAGGGCTAAATCCTTTTATTGTCGGCTTCCTTATCGTTGCCATCGGTCTTTCCTTGGGCGGAACTACAGGCTATGCGATTAATCCAGCCCGTGACTTGGGACCGCGCATCGCTCATGCCCTTCTGCCAATCTATGGAAAAGGCAGCTCCAATTGGGGGTATGCATGGATTCCGGTAGTCGGTCCGATCATCGGCGGCGTTTTAGGGGCAATCTTTTATAAAGCGGCTTTTGTTGACCAATCGAGCACAGCAGTAATTGCACTTGTCGTCTTTCTCTTCGTGGCTGTCTTAATCGGTAGAATGGGAAGCAGAAAAATAGAAGGTATTGATAAACAAAGAAAAATAGCAGGTTAAATCAACCATGCTATTAAATGAAAAGATTCCTTTATTAAAATTATAATAATTCTAAGGAGGGATTGCAAGCATGGAAAAAACGTACATGCTGTCGCTCGACCAAGGAACGACCAGTTCGCGTGCCATCTTGTTTGACCGCTCTGGAGCGATCATCGGTGCGGCGCAGAAGGAGTTTACACAAATCTATCCAAAACCCGGCTGGGTTGAACATAATGCGGAAGAAATATGGGAGTCGCAATTGGAAGTTTTGAAAGAGGTTTTATTAGAAAATCATGTGAAGCCAGAGCAAATCGACGGAATTGGAATTACCAACCAACGGGAAACGACAGTGGTTTGGGATAAGCATACGGGCAAGCCGGTCTATCATGCGATTGTCTGGCAGAGCCGACAAACGATGGACATCTGCAACCAGTTGAAGGAGCAGGGGTTTGACCCGATGGTGCGGGAAAAAACCGGATTGCTCATCGATGCCTATTTCTCCGGGACAAAAGTGAAATGGATTTTGGATCATGTCGAGGGAGCAAGAGAGAAAGCCGAGAACGGCGACTTGTTGTTCGGAACGATTGACACGTGGCTTTTGTGGAAGCTGACTGATGGAGCGGTGCATGTAACCGACTACTCCAACGCTTCCCGTACCTTGATGTTTAACATTCATACATTAGAGTGGGATCAAGAGCTGCTGGAGATGTTGACTGTACCTGCCAGCATGCTGCCGCGTGTGAGACCTTCCAGCGAGATATATGGCTATACAAGCAGCCTGTTTGAAGCGGCGATCCCGATTGCGGGTATTGCCGGTGACCAGCAAGCCGCGTTGTTCGGGCAAGCTTGTTTTCAGGAAGGAGCAGCCAAAAATACATATGGAACCGGCTGCTTCATGCTGATGAACACCGGCGAAAAAGCTGTTGCCTCCCAAAACGGGCTGTTAACGACGATCGCTTGGGGTGTAGACGGAAAAGTGGAGTATGCGCTGGAAGGAAGCATTTTTGTTGCCGGTGCAACGGTGCAATGGCTCCGCGACGGGTTAAAACTACTGGCCAAAGCGTCCGATTCTGAAAAACACGCGCTGGCGGTTGCCAGCACGGACGGTGTCTACTTGGTTCCCGCTTTTGTCGGCTTGGGTGCGCCTTATTGGGATATGGCAGCGAAAGGGGCTATATTCGGGCTGACGCGCGGGACGACGCAGGATCACCTGATCCGCGCCGCTCTGGAATCGCTGGCGTATCAAACCCGTGATGTGCTGGAGGCGATGGAGGCCGATTCCGGTATTACGTTGCAAAAGCTGGCCGTTGACGGTGGCGCCGTCGCCAATAATTTCCTCATGCAATTCCAGGCGGATATTCTCGCTACCGAAGTGGAGCGTCCGCGCGTCAATGAAACGACTGCGCTCGGGGCAGCCTACCTTGCCGGACTTGCTGTCGGGTACTGGAACAGCAAGGAGGATATCGCCAACAACAAGGTGGTAGAGCGCACGTTTACCCCCGAGTTGGCTGAAGAGAAACGACAAGAGCTGTATGCCGGGTGGAAAAAAGCGGTGGAAGCCACTATGGGCTACAAGCCGGCCAAATCCGGTGTTAATGATGAAGCAAAACAAACAAAAGAAGAGCTGTTGACGTAATAAAGAAAAGTTAATCATGCTGTGGAGAAAACGGAGTACAGCTAGTAACAAAAGGGTGTAGTCATTCATGCTCTTTTGCTATTAGCTGTTTTTTCTTTACTACACATAAAGGATGAACCGATAATGAAACATACCAAAAAACTCTCTTCGTTTCAACGGGAGTCGATCCTGCAAGAGATGGCCAACGTTCAACTGGATCTGTTGGTGATTGGCGGCGGCGTTACAGGAGCGGGAATTGCTTTGGACGCTGCTTCCAGGGGATTGCGGGTAGGATTGTTGGAAAAACAGGATTTTGCCGCAGGTACCAGCAGCCGTTCGACGAAGCTAATCCATGGCGGACTTCGTTATTTAAAACAAGGGGACATTCAACTGGTGCGGGAGGTTGGCAGAGAGCGGGCGATTCTTTACCGGAACGCGCCGCATATCGTCATCCCGGAAAAAATGATCTTGCCGATCGTGGAGAAAGGGACATATGGGAAGCTTGCCACTTCTATCGGGCTGTGGGTATATGATTTTTTAGCAGGCGTAGAAAAAGCGGAGCGGCGCATCATGCTGTGCAAGCGGCAGACGGCAGAACGGGAACCGTTGCTTCGCACAGATATTTTAAAGGGCAGCGGGCTTTATTATGAATACCGGACGGATGACGCGCGCTTAACGATCGAGGTGATAAAAACGGCGGCCGCGCATGGGGCGAAGTGCGTCAACTATGCGGAGGCTGATGATCTGATATACGAGAACGGAAGGTTGATCGGCGTTGCGGTCACGGATTTGATCACGGGGAAAACTTACCAAATCTACGCCAAAAAAATCGTCAATGCCGCCGGTCCGTGGGTGGACCGTCTGCGAGAGAAGGACGGCTCATTGAAGGGAAAACGACTTCATCTGACCAAAGGGGTTCATCTGGTCGTTCCGCATCATCGGTTACCGCTGAAGCAATCCGTTTATTTTGACGTTGCCGGCGGACGAATGATTTTTGCCATCCCGCGGAATCAGATTACGTATATTGGGACGACCGATACGAACTATCAAGGGGTACTGGAGCATCCTGAAGCAACGCAGGAAGACGTCAACTACCTGTTGAAGGCGGTCAACGACATGTTTCCCACTGTGCACCTGACTGAAGAGGATATTGCCTCCAGTTGGGCGGGCCTCAGACCGTTAATCCACGAGGACGGAAAATCCCCTTCCGAATTGTCACGGAAAGACGAAACTTTTCATTCCCCATCCGGCTTGATTACGATTGCTGGCGGGAAGCTTACCGGATTCCGGAAAATGGCGGAACGCGTGGTCGATTTGGTGATGCAACAGCTTTCCCAAGAAGAAGGAAGAGAGTTACATCCGTGTGTGACGGATAAAATTGTACTGTCGGGCGGAAACTTCCCCTCCCCATCGGCCATCCCGCTTTTTATCAAGGATCAAGCCGAGCGCGCAGCAAAATTCGGCGTGAAGGAAGCGCAAATTACCGATTTGGTAGGAAAATACGGCACCAATACCGAAAAGATAGTAACGAGTCTTACAGATTTATCCAAGGAATATGCTGAACCGTCATCCGCTTTGATTCATGCAGAGCTGTTGTTTACGCTGCAGGAGGAGATGGTTATGAATCTAAGCGATTTCCTCGTTCGCCGCACAGGCCGATTGTATTTCCACCGGGAGACGCTGCCTGAGGTTATCGGGTTACTTATGGAAAAGCTGGCTGATGCATTGAACTGGACGGAAGAACAAAAGCAAAAGTACCGGAAGATGTTTGAAGATGACTATACCCTTGCGAAAAGATTTATGTGATTTCTGGGAGTGAATTTCTTGAAAAAGCCGATCGAACAAAAGATATTGCCGGCCATCCGCAATTTGAAAAGTTTTGACCTGATGCTGGAAAGCGACTATGAGTGGCTGGTTCTGCTGAATACGCATATTGCCCAGCTAAAAGCTATCGTCAATCGGGCGAAAGCGCATCAGAAAAGGATGCTGATTCATGTAGATTTAATCGACGGGTTAAAATCGGATGAATACGCTACGGAATTCCTTGCCCAAGAGGTGCAGCCGGATGGCATTATCACTACCCGCAACAACGTCATTCTGTCCGCGAAGAAAAAAGGGCTGGTCTCGATTCAACGATTGTTTCTGATCGATACGATGGCATTGGAAAGCAGTTTGTCCCAGTTGGAGCGGACAAAGCCCGATTATGTAGAAGTGCTGCCTGGCGTAATCCCCAATATGATTGAGGAAATCTCGTTGCGAACAAACATCCCGATTATCGCCGGCGGGTTGATTCGGACGACGGAAAACGTAGAGCAGGCAATCGCGGCGGGCGCCACTTCGGTGACAACCTCCAGAAAAGAGCTTTGGATGCATCGATGAGATTAACCCCAACTTACGTCGCAAGCTCTCCCGATTCGATACAGGGGTCTCACGCCGGAGGCCCTTTGTATCATTTGAACAGATTCGGTCCACCGCTTCATCGCTTTTGTTGTTTGCGATCTCTCCACAGAAGATATTCCTTTAAGCGTTGTACGCGACTTTGATGCGATGGATGCTGGCAACCAAACAGTACCACCACAATTTGTTTGCCAGCATTGCGGGAATCCTATGTACCCCGAGTATTATAAAGTTAACCCCCTTGACTCAGTTGGCTTTTCCGTTGCATGAGACCACAATTGAACCAGTTTTTTTATTTTTTCATCGAAAAGATCCATATTCACAAACCGCGCTTCCCGTATATATTCCTTCCCCTCCACAAAAAGCAACAACGCAGGCACAGTGAAAACAGAGAGGCTGCCAGCGACTTCTTTTACTTCTTGTGCGTTTATCGTCCCCAAATGAATCTCGGGATATTTCATCATGACTTGCTGGACAAGCGGCAATAATGCATGACAGACACTGCAATCCGGACTGGAAATATAGAGAAATGCAAACGTATGACGGTGGATAAATTCATTCGCTGACTCCATGCTGGTTAACGCTTCAAATTCTCCCATAGGCTCCTCCTGAGTGTACGGCCGGGGTCGCGAAAAAGTTCTTCAGTCTTCAACATCTTCAGCTACGTCAAACCTCGAATGGTGATGGGGATGGACAATGCCTTTTTCCTTGTTCCCTGCACCGACATTGAAAAATGACCCTGGTGCTTTCTGCAAGAAAGCAGAAAAATCTTCGCCGCCCTTGCTCGGTTTCAAATGCGCCACGGCGGCCTCTCCAAACTCCTCGCGCACCACTTCTTCGATCGTGCGCGTCATGGCTTCATCGTTGTAGACAGCGCGATATTCCCTTTTGGAGAAAGGATCGCGACACCCTCTTTGCGGTGGAGCTTACAGCTCACTCCATTTTAATTCGATCCCCGTGCTGTTCAACAGCTCAATAAATCGGTCCGTGTTTAATTCTTCCGAGAACACGACTCCGCTTGGGACTGAGCCTTCTACAGCCATTTTTGCTCCGATGACGACGGGCAAGGCGACAAATACATTTGCGGTACCAAATAACTCATACGATTTCACTGTTTGATCGGAGAGGAAAAACGAATGGAGGCGATATGACTTGTCTTTACCGTCTACAACGCCATCAATTTCCAAAATCCATTCATCCCCGTTTACGCCTTGCTGTGCATATTGCAATTGTTCTGTGTCATCAGCAAAAAACGTGTCCCCCGGAGAAGGAATGAGCTGCAGCAATAGGTCAATCGGCCGTACTTTTACGCCTTTTACTTCGATTTCTTCACTGGATGCCAAGCCTGTCTTGATTAATGTACCTGCAGCTTCATCCACGGGAAATTTGAACTGTACATGCGACAAGCCTTTCCCGATCTTTCTTGGCAAAGAGAATACCTCTTCATGCATGTGATGGGCGTTCCAGAACTTGCCGTGGAACGGAAACTCATACTGCTCCGGCTCAAAAAAGATCGGCAGCTCTTCATACTGTCCAGCCTTAAACCGCACGGGCGGATTGTTGAAATCAGACAGTGCTTGAAAAGGCGACCAGACCGGCTTCCACCCTTTCACCAGTTCATACCAGTCATCGCTCACTACAGAGGCCGAGTAGATCTTGATGCTTTTTACTTCATCCAGTTGTTTGCAATAATGCGCGATCAAAATATTTGTCAAGCCAGGCGAACCGCCACATCCCAGGATCGCTGAGCGATTCGCTTCTGTACATTCTTTATCAAAGAGAATCGGTTCATCCTCGACCAATTGATCCATGAAAGGCTGCTCAAAAGCCGAATTGATATAGTGTACGCCAGCTTGAACAGCCGCTTCCATCACATACGGGGCAAACGAAGTCACGACAAGATCAATGATAACATCAACCTCTTTTGCGATGCTCGCCATCTGTTCGATATCCTTGGCATTCAATTGAACCGCTTCCAGCTTGTCACTCTTTATTTTCTGTTTCACCTTATTGGCAATATCTACGTGAAGATCACCTATCACTATCTTGGATACATTCGGATCCCTCGCCAAAATGGCCGCACAAGGTCCGCCTTGAGCTCCTGCTCCAACAATGAGAACACGCATTCTTTCGCTCCTTGCTTTTCTTTTTTTAAGATATTGATGCTAGCAGGCGTCCACTGCTTTTATTAAAAGCACATCTTGTCCCTCTTTTTTAAAGCAAGATTGATGCCAGCAAAATCCCTCACATTTCTTTAAAAAACAATTTCCTTTATTTTCAAAAGTAGAATATGAGAATCGAAACGATTCGACCAAAATGGCTATGATTCTCGTTTGAACCGCTATTTTGCCAACTTCTCAACAGTAAGAACGTTTACCTCTGCGATTCCCTCAATTGAAAAATACTCGTCCCGAAAGAACAGGCAGATAGTCTAGCGGGAATGTACGCCAAAAACACCCTACCAGTTGGTAAGGCCGCTATGTGTCACGTCTGCATACAGCAGGTGAATACGGACACAGGAATAGATTTCTGCCACTGGCTTGTTGCCAACAACCTGCTCGTAATCGCCCGTCTGCCGCTATGTAAAATGCGGTTCCCGTTTCTCGGCAAAAGCCAGACAGCCTTCGGGAAAATCAACCGGATCGACAAAATCCCACGGTACATCCTGCTTCCATTCACACAAGGCTGCTGCCGCTTTGACTGCCTTCATTGACGCTTTGGATTGTCCGGCTATCGTTTGGGCCAACTCCAAGACAGCTTGATCGAGTGGACCATTCTCAATCCGCTGATTGAGCAATCCGAGTTGCCAGGCTTCCTCCGCGTTGTAAATTTTCCCTGTGTACACAAGCTCTTTGGTCCGACTCGGGCCAATCAGACGCACAATCCGTCTGACGAAGCTCGGACCTACGGTGATCCCCAAGCGGCCTACAGGTATGCCCATTCTCGTCTGATTCGTATCAATGCGAAGATCACAGGCAAGTGCCAGGACAAATCCCGCCCCCATCGCCGGCCCGTCGATTGCCGCAATGACCGGAATAGGCAAATGCTCAAAGATGGAAATCGTCTCTTCCATTTGCACAAATGCCTGATTCGCCTCAGCTACCGTCAGTTCACAGAACTCTTTAATATCCGCTCCTGCTGTAAACTGGCCGACTGTTCCGCGCAAAATAACGACTTTTACCTTGGTAGATGCTTTTATCTCTTCGCCGATGCGGGCAAGCTCTTTCCACATGTTGACGGTAAGCGCATTGCGTGCCGCCGGGCGGTTAATCGTTACGATGGCGATCTTAGCCGTTTCCTGGAGTGTTATTTTTCCATCGGGAACTCTCTTGATGTGAATTCTCACGATCACTCGCTCCTTTGCGTAAGCTCTGCCCGTTAACGTCGAGCATTTGTCTCTATACACCGGGCGAGAAGCACGGACCGCTTTTCTCCCTGCTGTTTTTTGCGCCTACTGTCACACTAGCAATAGAAGTGCATTTACAGCGTATGCCAGCTAACGGAAGATTATGCTATTTTCTTTTGATCGCAAAAAAATACAAACGCCCAGGAAAATCAGACCTTATTGAAATTGGAAAAACTTGGGTGCGCCAAGACTTTTGCTGCAGTCTTATGTTTAAAAACCGTATCGGAATTCTTGTCACTTTCGCAGCGATCAGCAGCGTCTGCCGACGACATGCTGCAG
>CAMIVR010000055.1 GCA_946402065.1 uncultured Brevibacillus sp.
ACGCTCTGATATTCCTTGCCGTCGACATAGATGCGGTAGCCGGTCACTCCGCTGGCATCTTGCGCTTCCGGCCAGATCAGCTTTACGCTTGTTTTGGTAATGTTCGAAACCGTCAGTTTACTGCCGCCGGGCCATGTCGGCGACTGTTCAACGGGAAACAGGCTCTGCATTTCCTTCCAGAAGGCATCGGCGACCGCTTGATACCCTTCTGCGCTCAAGTGGATGTCTTGCGGATTCGGCAAATATTTTTCCACATCTTGAGCGATGATTTCCGCCGTCGGAATGTAGCTGGACTTCGATTGCCTGGCGATTCCCTCGATTGATTTGTTCATCAGTGCCAGCACGCCTAGCAGCTTCTCCTGCTGGTCCTCGGGAAGATGAGGCAACGGGTTGTAATAGCCCATCAGGTAGACGTGCGCTTCGGGATTGAGCGTCTTGATCTCGGCCACTGTCGCCGAGAGGTTGCGCGTGATGCTTTCGATGATTCCCGGGATCTTGTCGGGATCGAAGCCCGTGTCGAAGTTCAACACTTGCAGCACATCGTTCGCTCCCGCATCGAGTGTGACGATGTCCGCCTGGCGAAGCTTCTCCCGGATTCCCCACTCATCCGGACTGCCTTCCACGTCTTTTTTTACGTCATTCAAAATATCCTGCAGCACGTCCCCGGTCGTATAGCCGGAAACCGCATACCGCTTGTCAAACGATTGCAGATAACCAATCTGGTCGATCTTCTCGGCTATGTAATCCGCATATCCTTTGTCCAGCGTTTTGAATGGCGTTTGTCCGGCTGCCAGGGAGTCTCCCAAGGCCACCACGTTCAGCTTGTCCATCTGCTTGGCATCGACAGCACCCCATGCCGATGTCATCAGCGAGAAGACAAGAACCACAGCAAACATCAATTTGATCAGTTTTGCAAAAAATCCCACAAAGCAGATCCTCCTTCTTTTTCGTCTCGATACGATTGTAAAATAGAACGTAATGAAAAAAATCCCCCATTCAGGGGATGCCTAAAGTGATTATGGGCCACTTTTACAAAGGCAGTTTGTTTTTGGCTTTTCCGGAAGCAAAGAGTGTCTCTTCCTTGACGTTAACAAAGAGATTCGCCATAAACAGTACAATACCGAGAATGGCAATCGTGCCCCCGATCGGGATAAGCGGTGTCGCAACAATTGGTGCCAGCTCCAGATACAGCCCGATAATAATCACCGGCAAGCCGATATTGTGCAGCCAGAAATGCATTTTCCCCAGTCTGCTCTGGCTTGCAGCCGGAAACAGGCAGTAAATCACGCCAGCCAACGCCAGCGATACCCATCCCAGGAGGTTGACGTGTGCGTGAACGCTGGTAAGTTGAAACTGCTTGTTCATTCCTATATACATCCCAAAAATGACGCCAATGACAAAGTAGACAACTGCGATACGAAGCCAAATAATCCCTTTCATTCACTACCATTCCCCTCATATTTACTTGTGTCCCCCCTTCCATTCGAGAAGGGGAGGAGCTTCCTGCATACCTTGTTTTACGAACAGCGTTCTGCTTCCTTCCCTTCGGCTACGCTCAGACCATTACCGGAATTTCTGCACTGCTGATCCGAGTCTCTCGCCTCCTTGCTGATTGTTCCGCAGAGACGATCTCGTCAAAAAACCGGATCAAACGATCTGAATACTCCTCGGGATGGTCACGGAATGCTCCCACATGCGTGTCACTGCACGGCTTCCACAAGGAAAAGGCATCGGGGTGCTTCTCGCGCATCAATTCGCTGTTCTCCCACGAAATGACCGGATCGGAATCCCCATGAATAAACAGGATCGGTCGCGGATACACCTTGTCCACAGCCGAAAGCGGCTCTACTTCATCTATATTCTCGTTCGCAATCAACCGAATCGTCAGTAAAATGAGCGGTGTAAACGGGAATTTCGGCAATTTCGACCAGATGTGCATATTATCGCTTAAATAACGAGTCAAATGACTAAAGGAACTGTCCGCAACTACGCCTCTTACATCGAAGGAATCAGCGGCAGCCAACAAGGCCGCTGCTGCTCCCATGGAAAATCCGACGAGACCGATTCTCCCGGGAAAATCGTTCTTTACCCAATCAATTGCTCCGAGTATATCCAGCTTTTCGTGCAACCCTACCGTTGTAAGGCTGCCCTCCGACTCCCCGCTCCTGCGGAAATCAAACATTACGACATGATAGCCACTCTTGACCAACGAGCTAGCCAAGTGCAGTCCCGGCAATGAACGAACGAGCCGATTGCCTCGATAGCCATGCGCAAAGATCAATGTCATTTTGGCTTCTCCTTCGGCTGGCAAGAACCATCCTTTCAACCTGGTTGAGCCATCCCGGCTAAAAAAATCTATCGGTTCAAAAACCAGCCCGTAATCAGCAGGTGTTTCATCGATTGGCTTTCGTTTCGGATGCGACAGCTTCCAGGCCACCACAAACGAGATGCCCCAGCATCCGATCAATGTCAGCACGACCAAACCAATTACCGCAATCATCACATGAACGGCTCCCACCATCTTCCCCCCTTTCAAGTCCCGATTTTTTCTGATAAGCGTGCCGTTCTCCAGTAGAATTCGATTACCATTACATGAACGAACACGCAAATGGAATTGAAAGGAAAACGGCGAAGCATTAAAATAATCAGCGCGGGATGAGCGCTTTTTTCATCGAGAGCAATCGTTTTCCCTCCCCTGATTTAGTCTCGATACGATTGTAAAATAGAACCTGATGAAAAAAATCCCCCATTCAGGGGATATCCACGGTGATTAAGCGGCAGCTTCGTGAGACCGTATTGCAAAATCGCCCCTTACAACGGAATGAAGCTCTGCTTGTCTCCATATCTCCACTTGCCAAAACAAAATAACGTGCCAAATGGAAAACCCACTCGGCACGTTCTCATTTACGTGAAGGTTGCACTGCTTATTTCGTTGATACACTGCGCATGACCATTACCTCAACGCGACGATTTTTCGCCCGTCCTTCCGGTGTGTCATTCGATGCAACCGGATGGTACTCCCCTTTTGCCGTCGCGCTGAATTTTGCCGGATCGAGATTTTTGTTTTCCAGCAGGATGCGCAAGAAATTCGTTGCCCGCTGGCCGCTCAGGTCCCAGTTGGAAGGAAACTGCCGCGTATGAATGGGCACATTGTCCGTATGTCCGGTGACCGTCGTCAGCTTGGGCTGCGGGACCAGCAGATTGGCGATGGTCTCGGCCATTTTCCGCGCTTCGGGCCGCACTTCCGCACTGCCGGAAGCAAACAGCGCGTTGTCCAAAATCGTGATGAGCAAGCCTTCCCCCGTCAACTCGGTTTGCAGCTTGTCCTGAAGCTTGCTGCTGGCGATGTAGTCATTTACCTGGGCCTGCAGCTTTTTCAGGTCCTCGGTTTCTTTCTGATAGGCAGCTTCGAACTTCTTCTGTTCTTCCGACTTCTCTGCATTCTTCTCGCTTTGCTTGATTTCTTTTCCTTCCGATTTGGCTCTCGTCTTCGACTGGGTGACCGTATCAGGCGATACCGGGATCGCGCTCGGCTGGTTGAGAACACCGACGCCTCCGCTTAGCGCCACATTGAACGATTGGACGATCTGATCGAATTTCTTCGCATCAATTTGGCTGGAAGCGAACAACACGATAAACAGCGCAAGCAGTAGGGTCAAGAGGTCGGCGTAGGGAATGAGCCAGGTTTCATCCGCGTGCTCTTCATGAATCTGTTTCTTCGGTCTTCTAGCCATTCACCTCGACACCTTCTTCCTGCTGCTTCTCGACCTTCTCAGGATAACGTTCTTTCGTCGGGATATAGACGAGAAGTTTTTGTTCGATTGCGGTTGGCGATACCCCTGCTTGAATCGACAGCAGGCCTTCGACCATGATTTTCTTCACTTCTACTTCTTGTTTGGACTTTCGCTTCAATTTATTTGAAAATGGATGCCACAAGACGTATCCGGTAAAAATACCGAGCAGTGTCGCGATAAATGCAGCAGAAATGGAGTGGCCCAGCTGTTCGATGTCAGACAGATTACCCAGCGCGGCAATCAGCCCGACTACGGCACCTAATACCCCGAGCGTCGGAGCGTACATCCCCGCCTGCGAAAAAATCGTCGCTCCCGCATGATGGCGCTCCTCGATGGCAGCGATCTCTTCGTTCAAAACGTCGCGAACGAATTCCGGCTCCCCTCCGTCAATTATCATCTTCATGCCGTTGCGCAAGAACGGGTCGGCAATTTCATCGGAAGTGTTCTCCAATGCAAGCAACCCTTCGCGGCGGGCGATCGATGCCCAGTTCATAAACTGGTCGATCAAGTCGCGCTTAGAAGGCAGATTCTGCTCTTTGAAGAGAATTCCAAACAGAGCAGGCAGTTTTTTCAGCTCCGACATGGGGAAGGCGATCATTACGGCCGCTGCCGTTCCCCCGATAATGATCAGGTATGCCGCCGGATTGACGAGCGCGACCAATTTTGCGCCTTTGAGTACAAATCCGATACCGATTGCCAGTACTCCAACTAGAATACCTATATAGGATGACTTTTCCATCATGACACTCCCTATTTCACGTTATCAAATAACTTCCTCTATATATGTTTTCGGTATTCTCACCTGGAAACATAAGAGGAAGTTATCTCTGTTTCTTTGAATTTCGTCGTCATTCGAGCCTTTCCTTTGAAACCATGGAAAAATTGCGCGATTTGTGACGAAATGGCACGTGAATGGGCAGGCGTCACGGCAGGTTGGTTACGGGTGCTGCTTCTGTTTAAGCTGCTGCAGCTTTTCTGCCTCCAATTTCTCCAGCTCCAGCAGCCTTTCTTCCTCCTCCCGAATAATCTTCTGCATTTCTTCGGCACGCTTGGCATCATCCGGATTCTTCCACTCCAATACCCAGCCGATCGGGTCGACATAGCTGCCGTGATACGAGACGGCAAAATGCAAATGACTTCCTGTGCTCCGGCCAGTGCTGCCGACTGCTGCAATTTTTTGGCCGCGCTTGACGGCGGTTCCTACGCTGACGACGGTACTTCCGTCCTGCAAATGGGTGTAGGTCGTCTCCAGTTCCTTAGTGTGCTTGATCACGATGCGATTGCCGTCTTCGGGCGAATAGTCGACAGTGGTGACAATGCCATTGTCCGCCGCATAGACGTCGGTGCCCTGCGGTGCGGCCAGGTCGATCCCGTTATTAAAGCTGGTCATCCGGTTCGTTTCCGGATTGGTGCGCGCCCCGAAGGTGGACGTAATCCGGTACCCCTTCGCAATCGGCAGACCGAGCTGTCTATGCCCCAGCCCCTTGACGAACTCGGCAGGATCAACGGGCACATCCTGATGGACAAGGGCAAAGTGCAAATGCGCGCCGGTACAGCGGCCTGTACACCCTACGGCAGCAATCTTTTCTCCCTGCTTGACCGCTTGGCCTTTGGCGACTGCCGCACTGTTGTCGAGCAGATGCGAATACGTCGTCTTCGTTTTCGAGCTGTGGGCGATGGTCAGCGAGTATCCACTGTCTGGCGAGTAACCGACATCCGTCACGACACCGTCCGCGGCTGCATAGACATCGGTTCCCTGTGGTGCCGCCAGATCGATGCCGTCATTGCTGCTCTCGGGCATTTTCGAGTCGGGATTGTAGGCAGGCCCGAACATCGACGTCATGACGAATGAATCGGCGGGAAGCGGCAGCCCCCATGCTCCCGTGTAGACCGTCGGCAGCTTTTGCACTGCATCGATCGCATTGCCGGAGCCAGGTACACCGGATTCCTTTGACGGCTGTGCCGCCGAGACGTTCCCCGCTCCCTTGGGATTGGGAACCGATGCGTACTGCGGTGGCGTGAGATGCTCGCGAACCAAAACACCGACAACCACCAGCAGCGAGCACGTGACGATTGCGCCCACACCTCTGACCAGCCACTTTTTGTAGACATTCGAACGTTGGACTTTTTCCTCGGCTGCCAGTAAATGCCTGAGTATTCTCGCCTTGCTTTCTTGAGACATATGCACGTCCGGCGCACTGCCAAGATATTCTTGCAAGCGCATTTCATTGTGTGAAGACATCACCTGTCACTCCTCCTACGGTTTTGTTCATTTTCTTTTCCAGTGACTTCATGGCCCGAAACAGCGTTACGCTTACTTTGGCTTCGCTCCAGCCCAATACAGCCGCCGTTTCTTTTACGCTCCATTCCTTGATCGCCCGCATGATCAGCACCTCGCGATAGGCGGGCTTGAGTCGGCTGATCGCCTGATACAGTTCACGCCGCTCCTCCGCAAGCCCCAGCCACTCGTCCGGTGTCCGCTCTTTTGCCGCCATCTGTCCGGCGAGCCCGATCGGCAGCCAGCGGGCAAGCTGCTTCTTGCGGACAAAGTCAATCGCCGTGTAGCGGGCTATGGTAAACAGCCAGGTCCTGGGTTGCGAGCGCTGTTCAAACGTATGGATTCCTTTGAGCGCTTTGATAAACACTTCCTGTACGAGATCTTCGACATCCGCATTTCCCGTGTAATAGACGAGGAAATGATAGATGTCTTCACTGTACTGGATGAACCATCTCTCTATCTGAGCTTTTTTGTCCAATGCACTTGCTCCTTCTTGCGTTTTTAATGGATTAGACGAAAACGCGATCGGCGATATTTCACTTTTTTTGATAATGATCCAAAACGCCAAACAAACAGAAATGGCAAAAAGGACTATTCCTACAGCAGATAGTCCTTTCTTGTGCTCACTGCTTATTGATTTGCAAACAGCGGAACAAACCGGATTAGCCGAATGCCAAGCCGGTTTTTCTGATGCTCATCGACAGAATGATGCCGAGCAGCACAAAATTCGTTACCAGAGAAGTACCGCCATATGAAACAAACGGCAATGTAATCCCGGTGACAGGCATCATCGCCAGATTCATGCCGACATTCTCCACGATCTGAAACGTAAACATTCCGATTACGCCGGTGATAAAGCAGGAGGAGAAGTAGTCCTCTGTCGTACTGGCGATGGTGATCATGCTATGCAAAAGTAAAAAGAAGAGAAACAGCAGGAAGCTGCCGCCGAGAAACCCCATTTCTTCCCCGATGGCGGAGAAGATAAAATCGGTCCACTGTTCCGGCACCCAATTGCCCTGGGTTGCCGTTCCGCTGACGATGCCCTTGCCAAATAGTTGACCTGACCCGATAGCCATTTGCGCCTGGGTGATTTGATAGCTCGCGCCCATCTTTTCATACTCGGGATCCAAAAACGTCAGGATTCTCTCCTTTTGGTGCTGCATGAACGGCATTTTATCGACCAATTCAATCGATTGCGCAATGAACACGGTTTTCGCCAGGAAAATAACGCCGATCATCATCGCCACGAGCACCAAATAGACAGCCAGCTGCTTTCGGTTTAAAAACAGAATCATCATCGTACCGGTTATGCCCACGAGCGTAAGGGCTTGTCCGAGGTGCGGCTGTTTCAAAATGAGAATAAATGGAATAAGGTTGATTGTCAGAATAACCAGCAGATGCTTGACAGCAAACGATTCGTTCTTTTCTTTCGCTTTCGTCATGTATTGTGAAATGGTCAAGATGACAAAGATCTTCGCCAGCTCCGAGGGCTGAAATTGCATCCCGCCAGGCAAGGTAATCCAGCATTGCGCTCCATTTTTGGCGGGGAAAAAGAACACGCAGACAAGCAGGACGAGACATACCGCATATCCAAGAAGCGGCACATATCCTTTGAGTATGCGATAGTCGAGAAAGGTAAAGGCGAACATGACGCCAAAGGAGATGATCTCCCACATGATTTGCTTTTGATACCAGTCTTCCATCCCATCCCGATTTAACGTCGCCGAGTAAATGGCAATGGTCGACAGGACCGACATGGCCAAAACCGCAGCCAGCAAAGAGAAGTCAAGTTTTTTGATTACTTTCCAGGAAAACATATCCATCCCCGCTTTTCATGATTGCTTCGTAAACCCCAAGGTATCATAACACAGGATGGGACGGCTGTGCTGTCAATTTTCTCCCAGACATTCGTCCGCCCGTCTCGTCCTGTCTGCCGGCAGCCGGCTGATCACACCAGGAGGGGGAGCTGCTGTCAAAATGCCGCTATATATCAGAGACATCCAGACGGGAAAACGGTTCCCGTTTCAACGAAAAAGACCAACCTGAGCATACACAAGGTTGGCCTGTCTTCCGATTGTCCGTTTACCGAAGCGCTGCGCTCCTACCAGGCCGCAATATGCGCGTCGGTCCGCGGTTCCGCCCCGCCGATCAGTACGTTTGACTCCGGGTCCCTGAGGATGATTTGGCCGCGGCCAAAACTGTCGGATTCCAGCGCAATCTTGATCTGATGTCCCCGTCTCGCCAGCTCGTGGGCGATGTGTTCGGGGGTGCCGCGCTCAAGCAGCACCGTCTTGTCCTCGACCCACTGGCACCGTGGAGCGTCCAGCGCGGCTTGCGGATTCATGGCAAAATCAATCATGTTCATGATCACCTGTACATGGCCTTGAGGCTGCATGAACCCGCCCATGACGCCAAAAGGCCCGACCGGCTGATCATCCTTGGTCAAAAAGCCCGGGATAATCGTGTGATACGTGCGTTTTCCCGGGGCCAGGCAGTTGACGTGCCCGGGATCCAGGGAGAAGTTGTTGCCGCGATTTTGCAGGTTGATCCCTGTATCCGGGACAACCAGGCCGGAGCCAAAATCCGTGTAATTGCTCTGGATAAAGGAAACCATGTTGCCTGCCCCGTCAGCAGTCGCCAAATACACCGTACCACCTTCAGGCGGTTTGCCGATTTCCGGCGTCAGCGCCGTATCCGTGATTAACCGGCGGCGTTCATCGGCGTAGCGCTCGGACAACATCCCGTCGATATTTGCCGTCATGAGGTCGCGCTGCGTGATGTAGTGGCTGCCGTCGGCAAAGGCCAGCTTGATTGCCTCAATCGTCTTGTGGTATGTATCGGGATCCTCTTTGGCCGCAAAGGTAAAGCCTTTGAGCATGTTGAGCGCCATCAGGGCGATCATTCCCTGACCGTTAGGGGGAATCTCCCAGACATCATAGCCGCGATAATTCACGCCGATGGGCGTAACCCACTCGGGAGCATACTCGGCCAGATCGGCCTTGCTCAAATATCCGCCCGTTTCCTGCGAAAACGCTGCGATTTTGTCAGCCAGCTCACCGCGGTAAAACGCCTCTGCCTTCGTCTCGGCAATCAGCCGCAGCGTTTGGGCATGGGCTGGCGATTTCCACACCTCGCCTATTCGCGGAGCGCGACCGTCGGGAGCAAACGTACTGAACCAATGACGAAATTCCGGGCCGCTAAGCTGCTTGGACAGTTCCGCATAAGCGACAGACCAGAATTTCCCGAGCATGGGCGAAATCGGGTAGCCTTCTTCGGCATAGCGAATCGCCGGACCCAGCACGTCTGTCAACGGCAGCTTGCCGAATCGCTCCGACAGGGCCGCCCAGGCAGCAGGCGCCCCCGGTACCGTGACGGGAATCCATCCGTACTCGGGCATTTCCGTATGTCCGAGCGCCCTGACCGCTTCCAGCGTAATCGCCTTTGGCGATGGACCGCTCGCATTGAGTCCATGCAGCTTTCCCTTCGTCCAAACGAGCGCAAAGGCATCTCCGCCAATCCCGTTCGACGTCGGCTCCACGACTGTCAAACACGCAGCCGTAGCGATAGCCGCATCGATCGCATTTCCGCCTTTTTGCAGAATCTCCAGCCCGGCTTGTGCTGCCAGCGGTTGCGACGTAGCGACCATGCCGTTATTCGCGAAGACATTCATCCGCCGCGACGAATATGGATGAGACAAATAGTTCCTCTTCATGACATCCCCCCGCTTTCCCAATTAACAGAAATCTCCGTTGCACATATGTCGAATAAACATGGCTGTCAAATCCGTCTAGGCCAAAAATATCGCTCCGTAACAGAGTGAACCCAAAATGACCCATGCCGGATGAACCTTCCATTTTTCCATCAAGAGCAAGCTGGCCACGGCGAGAAAAATGGTCGTCCAGATGCCGGAACGCTGCCAAAATTCATAAAAAAACTGATAGCCGATTACCCCGAGCATGACCGCGATCGTCGGGCGAATGTACGCCGTCATCCGTTTGACGCGCGGCGAATCCTTATGCCGATAGAGAAAGCCGAGCAAAAAGATCATCGCCAGTAGCGATGGCGCGACCGTGGCAAACAAGGCGACAAACGAACCGAGTAGGCCCCCCACCTCATAGCCGATTTGTCCGGCCATTTTGGTGGCGATCGGGCCAGGCAGAGCATTTCCTAACGCCAACGTTTGACCGAACTGCTCCATCGTCAACCAGTGGTAGCGGTTCACAACCTCGTTCTGGATCAGCGGAATGGAGGATGGCCCGCCGCCGTATCCGACGATGCCCGGGATGAAGAAGGCTAAAAAAATCTGCCAGTAAATCATGCTGTTTCCCTCGCTTTGCCTTCTCCTGCCTCCTTGTCTCTTTTCAGCAGGGCGTACAGGATCAGGACGCCGATCACAATGCCCGGATGTATGTTCAGCCATTGCAGCACGACCAGATTGGCCGCTATGAGCAGTAGTGTAATCAAAATCCCTTGGGTTTTCCAATCTTTCTTTAACATATCGTAGGTCATGACGATCAGCATCACGCCGACGACCGGCCCAACGGCAGCAATCGCGCCGGAAACTCTTGGCATGTCCTTCAGATTGGCGACGGCGCCAAGCAGCAGGATCATGGCGATCACCGTCGGCAGAACGGTTGCAAGCGTGGCAATCATCAATCCGTTGAATCCGGCGAGGCGATACCCGATGTACCCGGCCATTTTGGTGGCAATCGGGCCGGGCAATGTGTTGGCCAACGCCAATATGTCGGTAAATTCTTCATCCGTATGCCACTTGTAACGCTCAACCACTTCTTTGTGGACGAGCGGTATCGCAGAGGGGCCACCACCGTAACCTAATAGCCCCGAACGGAAAAAAGCGACGAATATATCTACGTACAGCACCCTGTCACCCTCCCAAGCAGAAAAACTTGGCTTGTCGCCAATTTGCCATCTCCTTTACATCAATATATAAAAAAAGACATTTCAGAACGAAACGGAATCAAAAATAAGAAAAAGCTTTATTTTAGTATATAATCGAATTATAAAAAAGTTCCTTTTGAATGTCTAGGATAAATCGCCCGGCCTGCCACCGGGCAGAGGATACTCCTAGTAATCATTCAGGCTGGCAAGTATAATCAGGATATGACACTAAGGGCTCGCGATGAAATTAGTTCCTGCTTTTGCTGGCAAAATATCAGCGATTTTTTGATTTTATGTCAGCAAATTAGCGGAAGTTATTTCATCGCGATGCCCGACGGAAAAGGTGAGACGATGAAGTTAGATGATATCGATAGAAAATTGCTGGAACTGTTGACGGAAGACGGTCGTGCCTCTTACGTTGATCTAGGGAAGAAGCTGAATCTCTCTCGTGTCGCTGTCCGTGAACGAATCAACCAGCTGCGTGAAGCCGGGATAATCGAAAAGTTTACAGCGGTGATCAACTCGGAAAAAGTCGGGAAAACCGTATCCGCCTTTTTTGAAGTCGACGTGGAGCCGATGTACTTCGTCGAAGTAGCGCAAAAGCTGGCCGACAATCCCAGTGTCGCCAGCATTTATCAGATGACTGGGCCAAGCACTCTGCACATGCACGTACTGGTAGAGGACTTTGTCAAATTGGAAAATTTCACAAACAATGAATTATATGCATTTAAAGGCATTACCCGCGTTGCAAGCCACATATTGCTTCGCCGCTTTAAGAGCCGCAGCGGGCTCAAGCTGTAACCACGCCAATAACGGAACGGTCGCCACAGGCCAAAGAAGGTGATACCGTATCAAAAAAAACCACCGATTGCTCGGTGATTTGAATGATCCCTTGCTGACCTGACGTCCGCTGGCACACTCCCTATACCTGTACTTGGGAACGGTCAGGTTCTTCGCTTACACCCCTGCCTGTTCGGTCAACACGATCGGCCCCTGTTCTGTAATGGCGATGGTATGCTCATACTGTGCGGACAGCTTGCCATCTGCTGTCCTCGCTGTCCACCCGTCATCATCTATCGTCATCCGGTACGTGCCTGCATTGATCATCGGCTCAATCGTCAGCACCATGCCAGCTTTCAGGCGGAAGCCTTTGCCCGGCGTACCGATGTGAATATAAGTAGGCTCCTCATGCATTTCTCTGCCCACCCCATGCGCTGCCAACTCGCGAACGACAGAGAACCCATGCTTTTGCGCATGTGTTTGGACGGCGTGCATGACATCGCCGATGCGGTTGCCGACGACAGCGCGCTCAATGCCGATATACAGGCACTCCCTGGTTACATCCATCAATTTCTGCGCCTCGTCGGATACGGCACCGACGGCGTAGCACCACCCTGAATCCCCTACCCAGCCATTGCACTTGGCGACAATGTCGATGGTCACGATATCTCCATTCTTAAGCGGTTTTTTGCTGGGAAAGCCATGCGCAATTACATCGTTTACCGAGGCACAGGTAGCATACTGGTAGCCATTGAAGCCCTTGGTATACGGTATTCCGCCAAGCTCCTGTATCCGTCTGTCCACATAGTCATTGATTTCCTGCGTCGTGATCCCCGGTTTGATCATGTTCGCGATTTCCTTGTGGCACGTAGCGACGATTCGTCCGGCTGCCTTCATTTGCTCGATTTCTTCCGGCGTTTTCAAAATCACCATCCGTCTATTCCTCCCGGATACCTTTTAGCAGTACATTCGTCAAAAAAGCGGGATCGAGGCTGTGATTCCCGTGGTACATGTAAATTCCGTAGCAGCCGATGAAAGCGCCGATCATCGTGTTTGCCGTTTTTTCGACATCGAGGCGATGCGGCACATCAGAGCAGGCCACTGCTGCTCGCAGACACTGAACGACTGGCTGGTACAAGCTTTCCTGAAACTGCTGCCGGCTGTGCCCGCGGGCTTCGGGTTCGAGTCCGGCAAAGTTCTCCGCCGCCAGTTTGAAGACAAAAAATGCTGCCGGCTGTTCTCTCCACAACACCGGCAGTCTGTTGCAATAGCGCTCCAACTGCTGCAGCGGACGTTCACTCCCGGAAAAGACAGCTTGGGTCATCGCTGCGGCCAGCTCGAAGCCCTTTTTCAGCAAATCAGCCAGCAAGAGGTGCTTGTTGCTGTAGTAGTGATAGACCGTTCCGTAGCCTAATTTTGCCTGTTTGGCTACATCGCGAATATCGAGACTGGTCCCGGCCTCCAGATATACCTGCTCTGCCGCGGCCAATATTTGCTGTGTCCGTTTTTCTCTGATCTCTTCACATTGTTCCTTCGTACGCGGAGACATGTAGCCCACCCCTTATTTTTGACCTGCAATTATGTCGAAAATAAAATAACACATTGTTCCATGATTTGCAAGCCGGCTCCTTTTCTGACGTGCGCCTTTCTCGTCTCGTGACTCATTTTTTCAAATCGTTACGAATATTGTTTTACTATTAAACATTGCTTATCTAGTTGACCCTCCTTAGCTTCCCTCCACACTTTTGCAATGAACACACCACAGCAAATTCCGATTGGAAAGGAAGGATAGCGATGACTCTCTCTGAATGCTGTGGCGCGGCAACAAAGCTTGAGTACCGGTCGGATCACCCTCACGTCTACGACGACGCGTATGATTTGCTGTTTCCGATGGTTACCTGTTCGAAATGTGGAAAGGTAATCGGTCTTGCCTCTCATCCCACGGAGACGGACGGCTGAACCTGATTGGACCGTATGGATAGGGTATCACCTGTGGAGGAAGCCGCTGGGACAGTTTTGACACAGAAAAATAGTGAAGGAGAATGGCTATGCAATTGCAGAGAGCCTTGACTCGGAGCAAGAAAACCGACTTTTTGGTGGAAGCGGTTCAGACAGTCAGTGGCTTGTTGTTGGTTGGGTTCTTGTGGACGCATATGCTTTTTGTCGCCTCGATCCTGTTAGGGATAGAGGCCTTTAACACGTTGGCCCACTTTATGGAACGGTTTCGCCTGCTGGACCTCGCCGTCATCTTTATCATCATCACGGTGGGCGCACACGTCGGCGCCGTGCTGCGTCGCATTCCCGGCCGCTGGCAGGAGCAGAGGGTGGTCTGGAAGCACGCGAAGACGATCAAGCACGGCGACACCTGGTCCTGGCTGTTCCAGGCCGTCACCGGCAGCGCGATGCTGCTCTTGATCATCATCCACGTATTCGTCGTCGTCTACGTCGGCATCGATTCGAAGCTGAGCGCCGATCGGGTGCACTCCTGGATGCTGCTGTTTTACTTCGTTCTGCTCGTGCTCGCCGAGTACCACGCCAGTGTCGGATTGTATCGGGCGCTGGTCAAATGGGGCTTCGTGAAGCGGCACAGCGTCAAGCGCGTGCTGTCGGTCATCACGGTCTGTACGATCGCGCTGGGGCTGATTAGCTTGTGGGTATTTTATACGCTGGGGGGTTCAGTATGAGTCGTTACGACAGCTTTTCTTCAGATGTGTTAATCGTCGGAGCCGGATTAGCAGGTGAACGCGCAGCTGTTGAGGCCGCCACCCAAGGGTTGAACGTGATCATCCTAAGCCTGGTGCCTCCCAGGCGCTCCCACAGCTCAGCCGCCCAGGGCGGAATGCAAGCCTCGCTCGGCAACAGCGCCATGGGCAAAGGCGATAATCCGGACATTCACTTCGCCGATACGGTCAAAGGCTCTGACTGGGGCTGCGACCAGGATGTGGCCCGGCTGTTTGCCAAGACCGCCCCGATCGCCGTACGCCAGATGGCCTATTGGGGGATCCCCTGGAACCGCGTGGAGCCGGGCAAACGGATGTATGACGGGAAAGAAATTGAGGAGGATGCGGAAAAGCAAGGGCTGATCACCGCCCGCAACTTCGGCGGCACAGCCAAATGGCGCACCTGTTACACGGCTGACGGCACGGGCCATACGCTGCTCTACACGATGGACAGCGTCGTCATCAAGCTGGGCATCACTGTGCACGACCGGACAGAAGTGCTCTCGCTGATTCACGACGGGACACGCTGCCTGGGTGTCGTCGCCAGATGCTTGCGGACCGGCAGCCTGCGGGTCTACACCGCCAAGTCGACCGTGATTGCCACAGGCGGCTACGGCAGACTGTACGGCGCTTCGACCAATGCCATTATCAATGAGGGCAGCGGCATGTTTGTCGCGTTGGAAACCGGACTGGTCCCGCTTGGCAATATGGAAGCAGTGCAGTTCCATCCGACCGGCATCGTGCCCTCCTGGATCTTGATAACCGAGGGCGCTCGCGGTGACGGCGGGTATTTGCTGGACAAAGACCTTCACCGTTTTATGCCCGATTATGAGCCGAATAAAAAAGAATTGGCTTCCCGCGACGTCGTCTCCCGCCGAATTATGCAGCACATCCGCAAGGGCTACGGGGTTGACAGCCCCTACGGTCCGCACGTCTGGCTGGACATACGCCATCTCGGCGAAAAGCACATCAATACGAACCTGCGCGAAATCGCCAATATCAGCCGCAGCTTCACCGGCATCGATCCGGTGCACGATCTGATTCCCGTACGCCCGACGCAGCACTACAGCATGGGCGGGATCAGGACCAACATCGACGGTATGGCTTACGGCCTGGAAGGGTTGTTTGCTCTGGGCGAAGCCTCCTGCTGGGATATGCACGGCTTCAACCGGCTTGGCGGAAACTCTCTGGCAGAGACGATTGTCGCCGGCATGATCGTCGGCGACAAAATCGCCAAATACACCAAAGAGGCTTCGCTCAACGTCTCTACCGCCCTGGTTGAAGAATATGTCAGAGTCCAGGAGGATCGCATCCAGGGGCTGATCCACAACCGCAACGGCAAAGAAAACGTCTACGAGCTGCGTCGTAAGATGGAAGACATTCTCAGTGAAAACGTCGGGATTTTCCGCTCGCAAGAACCGTTGCAAACAGCCGTCAATGAGCTGCACGTGCTGCACCAGCGCTCGCAGCATGTGGGATTGCGCAGCGGCGGACAAGGCGCCGACCCTGAGTTGGCCTCCGCTCTGCGGATTACCGGCATGATTCGCTTGGCGTACTGCATCGCCGCCGGGGCGCTGGCGCGGACCGAAAGCCGCGGCAGCCACTACCGCGAGGACTTTCCCAAACGCGATGACGCGAACTGGTTGAAGCGGACGCTGGCTTATTGGCCTGTCGGAGCGGAACAGCCGCGCTTGCAATACGAGCCTGTCAAGATTACCGAATTGCCGCCGGGTGACCGTGGTTATGGCGAAGCCAGCGCGTCAGCCGCCACGGCGAAACAATAGGGGGTGCCAACGATGAGCCAACGCCAACTGACTTTTCACATCTTTCGCTACAAACCGGAGACGCCGAAACAAGACCCCTCCATGCAGACGTACGTATTGCCGGAAGAACCGGGGATGACGCTCTTCATCGCGCTCAACCAAATTCGCGAGGAGCAGGATCCGTCCTTGCAGTTCGATTTTGTTTGCCGGGCAGGGATTTGCGGTTCCTGCGGCATGCTGATCAACGGCAAACCGACGCTCGCCTGCCGCACGCTGACAAAAAGCTTGCCGGCAGAGATTACGTTGATGCCGCTCCCTCTCTATCAGCTGCTGGGCGATCTCTCTGTCGATACCGGCTCGTGGTTCCGCGATGTCTCACTGCGCACGGAAGCGTGGATCCATACGGAGAAACGCTTCGACCCTGCGGCTGAAGAGGAGCGGATGAGCAATGACACGGCATTGAACATCTATGAAGCGGAGCGCTGCATCGAGTGCGGCTGCTGCATCGGCGGCTGCGCGACGGCCAATATCAAGCCCGACTTCATCGGCGCGGCCGGCGTCAATCGGGTCGCCCGCTTTATGCTCGATCCCCGCGACGAGCGGGACGAACAGGAGTATTTCGACGTCGTCGGCTCGGAGGACGGCATCTTCGGCTGCATCGGCTTGATGGCCTGCGACGACAACTGCCCGATCGGCATCCCGCTGCAGGGGCAGCTTGCGTATGTACGGAGAAAAATGGCCGTTGCCGGGTGGAAGCGTTAAACAGGGTTCATGCACCTCTCATTAGACATGCCTCCCGCTCTGGGAGGCATGTCCTTTCCTCGCAACGTTTGCCTATAGGTTGCCTACTTGTACCTCATCGGCCACATGTGGATCGAATGTATTGGTCATGCTGATGGCTGTATTGGTGACGACGATATTTCCCGTATTATCGCTCCCCGCTCCGGTAAAGGTTTTACTATTCGATTTCGGAGAGATATTTAATGCATCCCCAAAGGCCACAGCCCCCGAGTTGCTATTGATATTGACTGCTCCGATGACGGACGGCATTGAAGGTCCCTCCCAGGCTAGGTTTGGTATTCTTCATGCAACAGGTGGCGAATGTTTTTGGTACGCGATTCAGCTGCGATTGTTTCACCCGATCCAATCTGTAAGACAGCCGATGCGACAATACTTAAAAGATCGACCTGTCCCACCTGTATTGTAGAGGATTTGTTCACAGTCGCTAGCTCGAGCTGCTCATCGATATACGGCTGAGGTATCTCTTCGTAAAACATCGGATAATCCGCATAGTCCAATTCATTGTCAAAAAAAATCGCCTTTTCCCGCTGTATCGCATTCGTCCAGATGGATGGGGCAAGTTCGACAGTATCTCCGATCTCAATAACTCCGGTGCTGCCCACATTGATGACTTGCAGATGCTGTACAGATGAGTTCCTTCTGTTCAATGAAAAACAACTCCTTTATCTGACAGGTATAAGGGGGATGAGGGGAGGCTCCGGGGGAACGACCCCGGTAGTCACGCCGACGATCAGCGTCTCCGGGGGCGTCTCGTAAATCGACGACAGCGCAACCATTTTGACATCCCCGATAAACAGCACCGAAGCACTGGCCTCACTAAACATGCTGACTTTTTTGACAGCGAGCTCGCCATTAATGACCGTATACTTCATGTCACCGTTCATTCTCCCGCCGCGGCAAATTTTTGAGAAACGCCTCAAAGGTCTTTTCAATATCATTCTTTACTTTTTTACATGTAGCCTGTTCGATATAATCCAGTTGTTCCGGCTCCAGCTCTGTCATCTTGACCTGCTGCAAATAATGGCGGATTCGCTTGTCGATTTGTTTTTTGACATCATCGACGATAAATTTGCGATACGTTTCATCCAACGGATACCCGTATTTATGTTCAATCGATTCCAGCTCCGAAAAAGCCGCATGGTCCAGATAATGATTGACTTGCTGTCGCACCCGATCGAAAAGGTCTTGGTCTTGCCCATAGACGGCGGGAACCTCCATCCCTTGGTTCACGGCAAGCTCCTCAATCGAAGATTCCTTTCCGTTCGGATGCAAGCCGATGCTTAACGTCCCCTCCAGCTTTTCAACTTTCAACAAATCAAACTTGTATTCATTTCTGACAACGGGCGGCACTGCTGAGTTGCGCAATTGCGCAACATCCTGCTGCAATTGTTTGATCAACCTGTTCATTTCTGCCATTTTCTTCTGATGGGACTGGAACTGTGCCGAAATTTGCTGAAGATAATAGACCATTTCCGAATCAATATACATACCGATCACCTTCTTTTTTCTTGCCAACAGCCTCGTAGCAGCCCCGGGATATTCTATGCTCTCGGCTCAACCAGAGGTACCAGCGGCGCTGCGGGCAGAGGTGCCGCCGGAGGTGGAGTCTCAACCGGTTGAGGTGCGGCCGGAGGGGCAGGCTTCCTAAATCCTCCGGTGTTGTAGAGATTGGACAATGGCTTGATGATGCCCGCACTGCCTATCTGACAAACGGAAGAATTGGATAGAGACTCGATTTTCAACGAGTGAATCACGATATTTTGATGGATAAACAGATTCATTGCAATAACCGCTCCTCGCTTTCACTGACCGCCTTGCCCTGCAACCATCACCGGCATGCCAGATGGCTCCGTTTCGTATATATTCATCACACTGTTAGAATTGTTAATCGTCAGATTTTTCCCCGCATTAAAGGACCCGCCACCGGCGAATGTTTTCTCATACGTGGTCGGCGCAATCCGCCAGACATCGCCGATATTCATAACCCCTACGAGACTGTTTACATTTACGCTTCCCACGATTGCCGGCATCTTGACTGCACCCTTTATTCGCTGCCTTGATTGTATTGTATGAAAATCCCTTCTGGGTGTTCACCGGATTCTTCAGATGACACCTCTCCGCTTTGCTGCATAGGATATAGGCATCTGCACAAAACTTGCAAAGGAGCGAGTTGTTCATGAACATGACGGTAACAAACGAGAAAATGACGGTTGGCGAGGTTGAGGTCGGCGATCTGCTCCGCTCATCCATCTTCCTGATCGGCGATACGGAAGTCATTACCTGCTCCAGCGTATTTGACACACCTGCAGATTCTCTGGTCTTCAGCCCGCAGATTCCGCTCCCTCGCCCAAGCCGCCCGGATTAAGTCAATCCAGCACCCGCAACCCTTTTGGGGCCCGCACCGCGGGCTTTTTCTGTTTCTTCACAAAGTGAAGTTCGAGCAGCCCGTCGGTATAAGTCCGCTTCATGCCCTGCACATGCACCTGACATGGAAGAGTAATCTCCCTGTGAAAATAGCCGTACGTTCGCTCGTTTTTTACCGCGTAATTGATGTACCGGTGTTCGGCAATTTTTCCCTGGACACTCAGGCTGCGGCCGTTCACTACTGCCGTTTCCAAGCTGTCCAGATCCAGCCCCGGCACTTCACAACAGACTATGACTTTCGCCTTCGTCTGAAACAGATCGATATGCGGCCGAAATGACTTTTCTTCCAACGGACTCCTGGTCTCCCGCTCCTGAGGACTCGCTTCGCCGCCTTTGGCCAAAGCAAAAATGCTATTCCAAAAATCCCCGTTAAACATATGCGGCAGTTCGCCGATCGACTTCAGTGAAGCCATGTCCGCTGTATCCAGCTTGCTCAACGATTCGGTCAATTTTTGCAGATTTTTCATTGTTTCACGCACAGATTGCATCCACGCCACTCCCTTTTCGCACACGTGAGCGTCATTCAATAGTATATGAATAACTGCCTACGCTGCGTGTCAAACAATCGCAAAAAGACGAGCCTATTCGTCCCGGGCCGTCAGGACAAGATGGTCCAAACGCTCAAGCTCTATCACAAGCCCCCCTCGTTTTGCTTTTGATCAAAGTCGTTCAGCATCACAAAAAACTCTTTTAAAAACTCGTAGAACAGCTTCTCCGTAGGCGGCAGCTCCCGTTCGCTGGGAATGATCACCCCGACTGTGCGGCGAACGGTGGGCTCGACGATCGGGATTTTCACCGTCGAACGAGGCATGTTGTCCATCAGCGTGATTTCCGGCAGGAGCGTCACGCCCAGCCCGGCTGCGACCAGCCCCTTGATCGCGTCGATGTCGTCGCCTTCAAACGAAACACTTGGTTGAAAGCCAATCTGCCGACAAGCATCAACCACGATTTCACGCAAAATAAAGCCATCGGGAAACAAGACAAACGAGTCGCCCCGCAATTGGTCGAGCTGCAGCGAGCGGCTGCCTGCCAGCGGGTGCGCCGTCGGCAGCAGCGCGACGATATTTTCCAGAAACAGGGTATGTCCCTTTACTTGCTTCTCGTTCTTGGGCAGCGGACCGAGCAGGGCCAGGTCGATCTCCCCCCTGGCCACTTCGCTGACCAGACTGTGGTAGGAACACTGGCGCAGCTGGAATTTTACCAGCGGGTAGCGCTCGCGAAAAGCCGAGATGACGGTCGGCAGCGTGTAGGCAGCCAGGCTGCTAGGAAAGCCGATCCGCACTGTCCCCCGCTGCGGGTCGAGCAGTTCATCAATCTCCCGCTTCGCCTGGTCGATGATCTGCACAGCTTGCTTCATATGCTGCAAAAACACTTTTCCCACTGGCGTAAGCCTGACATTCCGCCCCTCGCGCAGAAACAGTGTGACGCCCAGCTCTTCTTCCAGGTTGAAAATCTGCCGACTGACAGCCGATTGCGCCACATGCAAGGCGACAGACGCCTCCGTAACATGCTCGCGCTCGGCGACTTCGATAAAGTACTTGATCTGTCGCAGCTCCACTGTGATACCTCCTCATCCGACGATTCATCTCATTTTGGCATCATTCTTATCTAAAGTCTATATTGTTTCGATCAATTAAGAAACCATACAATACTCTTATGGAAATAAAAAAGAGACAGAAAGAAAAAAGAGAAATGGGAGAGCGCTATGACAATGTTACAGGAAGAGTTAGAAACCACGGAAAATGTAAACCCGTACCAAACCGTACAGACACAAATTGAAACGGCGGCAGCCATCCTCGGGCTTGAACGGGATATTGTCGAAATTCTCAAACGGCCCAAGCGCGTCCTGTGCGTCAACTTCTCCGTAAAAATGGATGATGGCAGCGTCCGCGTCTTTGAAGGCTTCCGTTCCCAGCACAACGATGCGATCGGTCCGACAAAGGGCGGCATTCGCTTCCATCCGGACGTCAACATGGATGAAGTCAAAGCGCTGTCGATGTGGATGACCTTCAAATGCGGCGTCGTCAACCTGCCCTACGGCGGCGGAAAAGGAGGTGTCATCTGTGACCCGCACACGCTGAGCAAGGGCGAGCTGGAACGCGTCAGCCGCGGCTTCATGGAAGCGATCGCCGACATCGTCGGACCGGAAAAGGACATTCCCGCACCGGATGTGTACACGACACCGCAAATCATGGGCTGGATGATGGACACTTTCAGCCGGATCAAGGGCTCCTTCTCGCCTGGCGTCATCACGGGCAAACCGCTCATCGTCGGGGGCTCCAAAGGGCGCAACGAAGCGACCGCGCGCGGCTGCGTATTCACCATCGCCGAAGCGCTGAAGGATGCCGGCAAGCAGCTGCAAAACGCGACCGTCGCCATTCAGGGCTTCGGCAACGCCGGACGGATCGCTGCCACCCTGCTCGCTGCCCAAGGCTGCAAAATCGTCGCTGTGAGCGACTCCAAAGGCGCGCTGTACAACCCGCAAGGCCTTGACCTGGCACAGGTGACACAGCTGAAAGACACGACCGGCATCATGAACTACGACGCCAGGTACCACTTGCAAAATCCGCAGGACATCCTCGAGCTGGACGTCGACATCCTGATCCCGGCCGCCCTGGAGAATGTCATTACACGGAAAAACGCCGACAAAATCAAGGCGCGGATCGTCGCGGAAGCGGCCAACGGACCGACCACGCCGGAAGCCGACAAAGTGCTGTTTCAAAAAGGCATTCTCGTCATTCCCGACATTCTCGCCAACGCGGGCGGCGTCACCGTATCCTACTTCGAGTGGGTGCAAAACCTGATGAACTACTACTGGAGCGAAGAAGAAGTCAATCAGAAGCTCCGCGATGTGATGGTGCATTCATACAGAGCCGTCCATGATCTCGCGGCGGAATACAAAACGGATTTCCGTACGGCTGCGTACATGATTTCCTTGAAGCGTGTCACGGAAGCGATGAAAGCGCGCGGCTGGGTATAATCGTAAAAACACAAGGGGCGTTCCGGAATGTCGACTTAACCGACTTCCCGGAAAAAGCCACGTTCCTCAAACCGATAGGGACGAAAAAAGAAGCTGGACAGAAACGAAATGGTTTCTCCAGCTTCTTTCTTTTTAAGGGATTTTTTTGACAGTCCCGTGTTTGTCAGTTAGGCCTGCTAATCGGTTACGCCGATTTTAAAAAATGGCCCTTCACATAAGCATGAAGAGCCATTTGATCCTTGCGAACTATTCAAATGTATGCACGATCGATTTCAAAATTTTGACGCGGGCATATTTTTTGTTCTCTGCTTCAATCAAATGCCAGGGAGCAAACGGCGTATGCGTCTTGCGGATCATGTCCTCGACCGCGACTTCGTAATCCTCGCGTTTTTCCCGGTTGCGCCAGTCTTCCTTGGTGATTTTCCAGTTTTTCAACGGGTTCTTCTCGCGTTCCTTGAAGCGTTTGAGCTGCTCGTCTGCGGAGAGGTGCAGCCAGAACTTGAGGATGTAGTGGTTGTCGTCATTCAGCATTTTCTCCATCTGGTTGATCTCGTCATAGGCACGCTTCCACTCATCCGGCTCGGCGAACTTCTCGACGCGCTCGACGAGAACCCTGCCGTACCACGAGCGGTCAAAGATGGCGATGCCGCCACGCTGCGGCATGCGCTGCCAGAAGCGCCAGAGGTAGTGATGCTTCAGCTCTGTCTCCGTCGGAGCGGCGATCGGGTGCACCTGGAAGCCGCGCGGATCAAGCGTTTCCGTCAGCCGCTTGATCGCTCCGCCCTTGCCAGCCGCATCCCAGCCTTCAAAGACGAGGATGAGCGGAGTTTGTTCTTCGTACAATCTGCGCTGCAGCCGCAACAGCTTCAATTGATACTCCTCCAGCTGTTCCTGGTATTCCTTTTGTTCCAGCCGTTTTGTTAAATCGAGCGTTGAGAGAATCATACACCAACCACCTTTTTTCGTTATTTTTGCGATCGCCTCGCTTCGAATCCGAAGCTTGGAGAGCGCAGACATTGTGTTTTTTTGTGAATTTTTTCATCCTGCTGCCGACCGCCTGATGTACCTGGTCGCCCGAAAAGCCAACCAGGCCAGTCGCTCCATCTGCATTCTACCATCAATTTCGGGCCATGACTATTTTGAATTTTTCGTAACCAATCACCGGAAGGAGTTCCTTTTTTTGTTCGCAGAATATATAATGAAGCCATCATTTTCATGGTGATCTTTTTAGGAGGTTATTTTTATTCATGGGCGGCAACTATATAAATCGGGAATTAAGCTGGATTGAATTTAATCGGAGAGTTCTGGAAGAGGCACAGGATACGACCAATCCGTTGTTGGAACGGATGATGTTCCTGTCGATTGTCTCGACCAACCTGGATGAATTTATGAACATCCGGGTGGCCAAGGTGTTGGACATCATCAAATCCGGCTATGAAAAAAAAGATTTCAGCGGGTTTACACCTTCGCATCTGCTCAAACGGATCTTCAAGCGCACCCTGCTCATGACGACCGAGCAGTACAAGACCTACAGGGAGCTGACACGGGCACTGAGCAAGGAAGGCATCACACTGTGCAGCTATGAGGATTTAAACCATACACAGAAAACAAAGATCGATGAATACTACCATACTTTCGTGTCTCCTATACTCACGCCGATGGCGATCGACCAGAGCCATCCTTTCCCTCTGGTTCACTCCCAGCAGCTGTACTTGTCCATCGTCCTGCAGCGGGAAGGCGACGCCCCTGAAGATGAGCCTTATTTCGCCATGGTCCAGGTACCGTCCAACCTGTCGCGGGTAATCCCCATCCCTTCGCGCGCCAAGAGCAAAAAGCTGGCGTTCATGCTGCTGGACGATTTGATCAAGCAGCATATCCATTCGCTCTTTCGCGGCTACACGCTCGTCGCGGTAAACAGCTTTCGCCTTACCCGGAACGCGGATTTGTCCCTCGATGAGGAAGGGGCCGAGGATTTGCTGGAGGAGATCGAAAAAGAGCTGCGGCAGCGCCGTTGGGGGGCACCGGTGCGGCTGGAAGTGGAAAAAGGCATGCATCCTTACGCACTGGAGCTGCTCAAGGAAGAGTTTGAGATTCACGATCACGTCGTTACGATTGACGGACCGATTGACCTCAGCTTCTGCTCCAAGCTGGCAGCCGAGGTCAAAGGACATCCCGATATGAGATTTCCCCGGACGGAACCCGTCTATCCCGCAGAATTCGCCGCTAACAGCGACTTTTTCGCCGTTCTGCAAAATAAAGACGTGCTGCTGTACCATCCGTACGAATCGTTTCAGGCTGTGATCGACTTTATTTGCCAGGCTGCGTACGATCCCAAGGTACTGGCCATCAAGATGACGCTCTACCGCGTCAGCGGGACGTCCAAGCTGGTTACTGCGCTGCTGCATGCCGCCGAGTCCGGCAAGCAGGTGACTGTGGCTCTGGAGCTGAAGGCCCGCTTCGATGAAGAGCGGAATATCGCCTGGGCGCGCGCCTTGGAAAAGGCTGGCTGCCATGTCGTCTACGGTCTGGTCGGGTTAAAGACACACGCCAAAATCACGCTGGTCGTGCGCCAGGAGCGCGATTGCCTGAAGCGCTACGTACACATGTCGACTGGCAACTACAACGAAAATACGGCACGGGTATACACGGATATCGGCCTGATGACGTCCCATCCGCAGATCGGCAGCGACGCTTCCGCCCTGTTCAACGAGATTACCGGCTATTCGTCCTCGCGCGATTGGGAGGCGCTCTCCGTCGCTCCGACCCACCTGAAGGACTCGTTGTTTGCGATGATCCGCAAGGAAGCGGAGCAAGCCCGGGCAGGGAAGCCAGCCCGCATCATCGCGAAAATAAACTCGCTGTCCAGCCAGGAGATGGTCGACGAGCTGTACCTCGCCTCACAGGCCGGAGTCAAAATCGATTTGATCGTCCGCGGCGTCTGCTGCTTGCGGCCGGGAGTACCCGGGCTTAGCGACAACATCCGCGTCATCAGCATCATCGACCGCTTCCTCGAGCACTCGCGCATTTTTTACTTTGAAAACGGTAAGCCTTCACAATATTGGATTTCGAGTGCTGATTGGATGACACGCAATCTGACGAGACGGATCGAATTAATGTGTCCGATCTTTGACGACAGACTCCGTGAAACGCTCAAGCGGATTCTGCAGCTGCACCTGCACGACAATGTAAAAGCCCGGCAACTGATGCCCAATGGAACGTATACCCGGATGAAGGAGGTGTCAGAGGAATTCCGCAGTCAATTCGAAGCGCTGACGGTTGAATCGTGGAAAGTGAACGATGCTGCGGCAGAAGGTGTTGTTCCTGTGCTTTCTTGAGATGTGCGGTTGACTGCCGGAAGGTGAGAGGGCGGCATCTGCGGACGACTTGCGCGGTTTGTCAGGAATGTCGTCGCTAACCGCAACATCATTCGCTCGACCCGCGAAAAAAGCAGAGTGTGTCACACAGGACACACTCTGCTTTTTTGGGAACGGAGAAAACGTATGGGGGATTATTCCATATATCTCTTATTCGTGTCGATGCTGATCGCTTTTGTGTTGCCGTCATAGCCCACATGGAAATCGAACGCCTGAGCCAGCTCTCGCAGCTTAAAATAGTTGTTGCCGTCGATGGTATAAGCCGTAAACTCTGCTTCCTTGCCGTCCAATAGAATCCTGGATTTGTTCAACACAGGTGTTTTATTTCCACTATCTCCACTGCCTTTCGCTTTCATTTCCGAGCCGTCGGGCGTGTATGCCTTGCTTCTCGCCAGGCTGACCATCTTGGCCGTAAAGTCCCACGCGGCGTCAAACTGCACACGAGTACCGTTGAGCACGTAAGCGACGTCGCGCAGCTTGATGTAGTTTTCCTGATCGATCGTGTAAGCAACAAGCGAGACACTCGCGCCATTGACATAGACTGCCGATGCGGTGGGCATGGCGACAAGCGGTGGAACCACGTCTTCGGCAAATGCACCAGGTTCGCCGGGAACCGGAGTCAGCTTTATCTTTGAAAGGTCTATATAAAGAGCAGGCTTGACCCATTCCGAAAAGAAATATTCGGGATTGGTCGGGTATATGTTACCACTACCCTCCTCAAAAGAAATGCCTTGTGTCTTTGTCGCATCCCGCAGCATGAGAGAGTACTTTGGCTGATCGGGATTTTTAGCTACGCCCTTTGGGAAATAGGCGCGCACTTCCTCCTGGGACAGCAGAAAAACCTTGTCTGCCGTATCTCGGCTGCTCTTCGTTTTGACGATGGTTTGCTGAATGGCACTCCTTTCGCTCTCGGAAAAGCCAAAGGTCATAAAATTATAGGTTGAGTAGTCTTTCCCGCTGGCGTTCTCGCCAGGACCATATCCGTTGAGCCAGCTTCTTACAGTGCTCTCCGCCCAGTCCAGCTTGCCTTTCTGTGCAGGGAATCCAGCCCTCAGTAAAGGTCTATCCGAAAGAAGCAGTGCCGCATGATCTCTAACGGATAATACGCGCCACTTTAGAGGAGCAAGCGGATAGTAATCAGGACCCGGCCTGCCATCCCGCCGTAAATAATAGGTTTCTCCAACCTTTGCGACTTGAAAGCTCTCCTCCGGCGTCCCATATATCCCAACGTCCATCAGAGGTGCGTCCCATAGCCCAATCGGGGAGAAATGATAGTCAATTGGCCAATACCAAAAGTAATTTCCAAAATACAGGGTGTTACCAGTCGAAAGCCGGACATTTTCTTTGGCGGCGTTACCGACAGCAACGCTGTTCAGGAGAATCAAACATAGGACGAAAATCATACCGACTGTTTTTGTAAATGGTCTCATGGCTCTCCCCCTTTAAAACCAATGTGCGCTATGGTTTTGGCAAGATAGAAGCGACTTACGAAAGCGTGCCCCCCATCTTACCATACCAAGTCAGATGCTGCAACTAAACAAAACTGATTTCAAAATTCCCATGGTTACCGCTCGGCAGAGCCACATCAACCGTAGCTGTAGTGGACGAGCCCAAATAAATGCCAAAAAATTCTGAGCTTGGTTTATAAGTAACGATTGAATCGTTCGATTTTGCCGTAGGCCCGGTCTTCTACCATTTAATAACAGCCGTGCGTGAAAACGACTTCTTGGGGAAGAAGACTCGCCCCCTGCACCCCAACGCTCGCCGCAAGGCAGGCCCGGCAAGGGGTTCCTGGTCAAATATATAGCTTGGGAGCATGGAGCCATCCGTCAAGGCTATATAAACGCTTCGCGGCCTTAACGGGTTTACTGCAGTGCAGTCAACTTACTCGTCAGCTCTTGGACAGTTTGCATCGTCACTTATTGGACTTTTTGAAGCAGCTAAAACATTAAATCAAAGCTAGGAAGGAGCCCGTTCTATTTGGCTACATACCTCCTGGTTTATCGAATAACGTTTAGTTCCCCCCGATCCATCTCACATACAGTATCACATAGCATCTGAATATCCTCTGAGTTATGGCTTGCCAGAAGAATCGTAATTCCTTCCGCTTTCAATTGCAGCAAAAGTTCACGAATGTCGTTAACACCCTGTTTATCGATACCATTCATCGGTTCATCTAGCAGCAAAATAGAGGGGTGTTCCATAATGGCCTGTGCAATCCCTAATCTTTGCTTCATCCCTAAAGAATACTTACCTACCTTTTTCTTACTTTCGGGGTCTAGTCCAACACGTTGTATGGCAGCTTTAATATCATCTTTTGAAATCTTTTTATTAATGCCTGCCAAAAATTTCAAATTTGCATATCCGGTATAATTCGGCAAAAATCCCGGTGACTCGATGATTATTCCAATATCCGGCGGAATATCAACTTCTTTTCCCACACGCTTGCCATTTACAATAATTTCTCCCGAGGTTACGGGCGTAAATCCGCAAATCGATTTTAAAAGCATGGTTTTACCGGAACCGTTCCGACCGATTAAACCATGAATCTTGTTCCTTTCAAAATCAATCGTGACATGATTCAATGCTGTCGTTTCTTTAAAAACCTTACAAACATCTTTGATCTGAATAACATAATCATTCATCAATTTAGACCTCCTTTTTGTCGTTTACAATTGAGGATAAATTTGGATTTGGCGTTTGCGTACGGATAAAACCGCAAGAATGGATAGGAAAACGATCGACGATAAAAAGAAAAAACAGGCATAGGTTATAGTGGGATACAGCGATAAGCCACTTGGATCAAGTCTGGCTAAGCGTGCCATGGAGACCGGAGAAAAATGGTACATAACATCTGAAAGAGCATTATAAATCAATCTCTCAAAAAAAATAATCGCGGATGCGACAATTGCCCCGATGGCCCGGTTGAGATAATTATTTATGATAAATATGACCAGGCCAAGGATCGTTCCCGCACACCAATCAAGGAAAAGGCTGAGACAAAAGGCTTGAAAAGGTGTGTACAATAACTGTGTTCGATGATCTATCCCTAAGAGGATATGGTAGACCTGGCCAGCATCGGTTTGCGCAAGCGTCGCCAATACCTTTCCCCAATCCGTACTTATGTACAGGTTTGGAGCAAGCATCAAGATACTAATCGAAGCCACGAACAAAAAATAGAGGGCTGTGCCTATCATGATGTATAGCACCTGACCTACTGCCCAATGAACCCGTCCACTCCTGATCAAAAGATAGGGCTGCCCTTCATTCAAAAACGGAGCATCGCAAAAGAGGAACACGATGCCAAGCATCAAGATCATTTGTATATAGAAAGTATTGGACAGAAACGGAAATACCCATGGAGAAACTCTGTACCCTACTGCTTGTGAAAAATGTAGAATAGGGCCTATATAGTCCCACAAAAATATAATCAGTAAAGCAGCGAGGATGTATATGCGAGGATTGGTAGCCCATCTGCGTATATTATTTCCCGCAATCGTAAAATAATTCGGAAAACTATTCATTGGCTAACCTCTTTTCTGCGGTTTTAAAAAACAAAAATCCAACCGCGGCAAGTAGTAAGGCGACGAATGACGTTGCGTAGAGCAGGCTTGTAAACACCCCTCCAATTTCGTATTCTCCCCATGTTACTTTATTCAGTCTCAACCAAACAGGGAGTTTATATGTGGCGTAACTAAGCACATAGATTCCAATAAAGGGGGTAAATAACGCTACAAACTTATTCGTTATGTATGCAGAAGAGCATAGGCCGACAACAGACCAAAAAGCCCCCGCTAAACATACGAGGTAAATATAAATAGCAAAGTAAGCTGCGTAGTGGCCACTTTGCAGAAGCTCTCCTCCCAGGGTAGTCGTAACGAAGTTTTCATATGTATTTCCCGAAGGAGATACGAGTGGAAACTTTATTGCGCACGACAGGAGAAAGAATAGAATTCCTAGTGTTGCAGCAGCTCCGGCAGAAATGGCACAAGATATAACCTTGCTCAGGGCATATTTATGAATCCCTGCGCGACCAACAACCTGTCTGATAAATTTACTGTTCCAGTCGCTGCAAAAACTTGTGGTATACGGCAATACGCAAAATAAAAATAATATGCTGTTAAACCCGCTCGCCTCAGTAGCATATCTGAATAGTAGTAATACATAGGCGGAATCATACATTGCGTCTCGAGCCCCTGCATAATACACGATCCAAATACCTGCTATTGCAAGAAAAAAATTAAATGAACCAAAAGCTCGTTTTACATCTATCGCAAGAAGACGAATTAGTTGTTTCATAAAATTCTCCTATCAGCCAAATCATGTTCATACTGGCTTGTAAATTCCCCCCCGATTTGAATGTCGTCACTCCCTGTTAACCAGGCGGGCAAAGATTCTGAATGGGCCATCGAGTTAAAATGTACTCACTTGGATAAGCAACTTGACTACTAACCGAGGGTTTTGGTTATGGCTCTTTTGAAAGTACCGTTTTTGAACAACATTTACCCATGCATTTCTTCTAAGGAATTTCTTTACCTGTAATAGCGTTAATTCGCACTACCTCGAGTGAAGAATACTCTTTGTCACCTTTGGTAAATTTTCGTTCAATACTAAAATTCCATGCAGGAACCAATTCCATTTGTTTGTTAACCAACTCTCCGGTTTTGTAATCAACGTTGGAGTTGACGATAACAGGAACATATTCCATCGCAATATTCGCAACCGTTAACTTGTCTTTCAGTATTATAGTTTCATACTTCTTTTTCAGATTTTCCAGCGCTTGTTCCATAGAAATCAGTGAGGCGGAGCCTGCTGTAGAATTTTGTTCCGCATATATCGATCCCACAATCTGAAACGACACAATGCCATTTTTTGAAATGATACCGCGTATCTCACTTCCCAGGACCTTTACCTCTGAGCTCGGCAGAATATATCCGGTTGATGTCACTGTAAGGCCCCGAATATCATTTCGAAAAACCATGTAATAACATTCATCTTCTTTGTCCCATTTATCTTTCAATTTGAGCTTCCCGATATCAATCCACCATTTTGTATCTTCATCTTGTTTTAATCGATCTTGCTCATCTTGAAGCGTAGCATAGTCCAAAGCGTATACCTGTGGAGGTAAATGAGGCGTGATACCCAGTTTATTGAAAACATCCGTAACTTGGTTGATAGCTTCCTCCCTGGTCATGAAATCCAGCTCTTTTCTTTTAAATACCGAGTCAAGTCCTCTTTCTTTTTCCATACCCATGTTATTAATTACAGCATTTACAAAATTCCCTTCAGTTGTTCGAAACCGAAAGGAACCTGCATCACTTATTTCAAGATCGTTATCAACGGAGGTAAATGTTGTTATACCATCGCCCTTTTCTTCTTTTACCTTGCTTGCTTTCATAAAAATCCCAAGCAAACGATCTTTATCAAACACTTTTTCCGTAACTTGTAGCACGGGAATCTCGTTTAATTGAGGTGCTGTAACGGTGGCATCTACCTTTAAATTGTCTGACAGCGTTTTTTGATAGACATTGGGTTGTTGGGTTGAACTCTCTGCCGGAGTTGCAGTGTTAGCTTGTTCACCTCTCTCATTTTTAGGGCTTTGCGTAACCTCTTCTGTCGTGGAACACGCCGAGCACAAGAGAAAAAGCAGAAATGCGGTTGTATATAATTTTGATTTAAACATTGCTTTCCCTTCCTTTATGTATTGGGTAAAATCGGCAATCGAGCCAAGACGAGTACATTAGCTCGATTGCCTATTATTGATTTATGGAGTCCACCTTCCTTTTACAGTAACACTATAAGGGGCGCTATCATCCTGTTGAGCATTAAGACGCCAATTACCGCCCGCTGAAACAGATTGTTTATATTCGAGGGATATTTTTTCGTATTTGGTAATATAATCGGAGTTAGTGTATTTGGTATTCTCTTTGTTTCTTACTTTATACCAAACTTTGTCAGAGCTTATCAGATTTCCACCTGTAGTATTAACATATGCTGTGGATTCATTGTCGTCTTTTGGATAGTAACCATCCCAGTCAAGCTCACCCGGCTGCAGAGTAAATTTGAAATCCTGGGTAGTAGCAAAAGCTCCAGATGCCGACATCAATGAAAGCATCAACGCTCCAATTAATACTTTGGTACCTTTTTTCATAGACAAATCCTCCCTCAATAAATTAATGTTTTCTTCGTTTTTCTTGCTCTTTCTCACGATAT
>CAMIVR010000056.1 GCA_946402065.1 uncultured Brevibacillus sp.
CGGATAAGACCAGTGCATGAATTTCGCCCGGATCCCCGCCGGCTACCCCTGTTCCTGTCACCTGCTCCCGTTTGGGCTGTTCCAGCGCCAGATGGAGCCAGTAGCGATCTCCATGCCAGACAATCTCCGCGTGTTTGATCGCGGACGGATCGATGTGGGTGGGACGTTTCACCACCAAAGCCTGCTCTCGCAACCCGTTGCTGAATGTCAAGTCGTCATCATGGATGTGGATCGCGGCTTTCTTGGTCGATAAGAATTTATAACTCAACTTTCGCACTTAAATAAGCTGCATAAACCTAGAACATAGTTGATGTTTGGTATCTTGAAATAAGTTTCTTGACGATTGCAGGAATAAGAAAAAACACCCCTCAAATTTGGTATAGTGAAGTTGACCGCAACACTACCAAAAATAGAAGAGGTGTCTCCTACTTATGATAACGCAAACGAACGAAACTTCACAACTTCCTGATGAAATTAATATTGTCTTTAAAGAGTTGAAAATGCTGCAGCACCTGAGAAAATCAAACATAACTAAAGCATTTGGCTTTACATGTTCTTACCTTTTCCAACTCATCTTTTGTCTGGTGTTTCACAATAAGAACTGGTTTCGCTTACTCCTGTCTAAATCAGATCAGAAATATCCGGCTAAGGATGCTGTTTATCGTTTTCTAAACTGCTCCACCTATGCTTGGCGGAAATTCTTGACCCTGCTTAGTTCGTTCGCGATCCAAAAGACGGATGAACTCACATCTGACAAGCGAGTCAAAGTCCTCATTGTCGATGATTCTGCTTATGAGCGGAATCGGAGTAAAAAGGTAGAGCTTCTATCTCGTTGTTTTGAGCATACGCCAACTAAAAACCGCTATTATCGTGGATTCCGCATGCTGACGCTGGGTTGGTCGGATGGCTATTCTTTCTTACCAACAGACTTTGCTCTTCTTGGTTCTCCTAACTCCTTAATCAATGGCATCAATGAAACCGTCGATAAGCGGACCTCTGGTTATAAGCGTAGACGTGAAGCGTTGGAGTCAGCTCCCAAGCTTGTTACCTCTATGGTAAAACGAGCTCTGGATGCTGGAATATCAGCGTCATATGTATTAATGGATACCTGGTTTACTCATGAACCCTTAATGCTTTCCTTAAAGCAAGAAGGGATTGACGTCATTGGCATGATTAATGACCGGAAGCAACGGTACCAAGTAAACGGAGAATCCTATACTTTGAAACAGCTCTATTCCGTTGCTGCCCCAGTTCACGGCAGAAAAGCCATTCTTCGCTCTGCTCAAGTTCGACTTAAAAGTGGATTACCCGCTAAGATCGTATTTATTCAAAACAGAAATAAAAAAAGAGAATGGTTAGCGATCCTAACGACAGATATTACCTTGTCTGAAACGGAAATTGTTCGTATTTACGGCATGCGTTGGGATATCGAGGTCTTTTTCAAGACGTTAAAATCCCTGCTCCGTCTGCAAAAAGAATGCCAAGGACGCTCATTCGATGCGCTGATTAGTCATACCACCATTGTATTTGCACGCTACATTATACTGTCATGGCAGCATCGCTGCAGTAATGACCATCGAACTCTCGGTAGTTTATTTTACGAACTCTGCGACGAGGTTAGCCAGTTAGATTGGGCCATCGCCCTTCAAAAATTACTGGATCTCATTGAAGATGTTGCCGAGCAAACGGGCAAAAAGGTTAAACAATTAATAAAACAGCAACTCCAACAATGGTTTGCGGGTTTACCTAGTTACATCAAGGCATACCTGTCTATTTCGACCTGCGAAAGTTGAGTTATAAATTCCTATCGACCAAGGAAAAAGTTGCAAAAAAGCAAGACTTCTCGAAATTGTTTGAGATACAATGGAATGTACATAACATTTTGACCCTTCGTGACTATGTACTTACCGCAAAAGGAGGCAGAACATGACGCTCTCATTGAAGCACGTATCCTGGATACGAGAATCAGAGTATATTTTAAAAGATATAAACTGGGAAGTACGAAACGGCGAGCACTGGGCGATTGTCGGACTAAACGGCTCGGGCAAAACGACCCTGCTCAACATCATCAACGGGTTTATCTGGCCGACCAAGGGTGAAGTCAGCGTCCTCGGTCACACATTCGGCCAAGTGGACCTGCGCGATTTGCGCAAATCGATCGGTTGGGTCAGCTCCAGCCTGCAAGAAAAGCTGTACGCCAATGAAACCGGGCTCGACATCGTCGTCAGCGGCAAATTCGCCACGATCGGGCTGTTTGACAAGCCTGACCAAGCGGACTACGAGCAGGCCGCAGAGCTGCTCGAAAAGCTGGGCTGCCCGCATTTGCAAAACCGCCCCTACCGCAATTGCTCACAGGGCGAAAAGCAGAAGCTGCTGATTGCCCGCGCCCTGATCTCGTCCCCCAAGCTGTTGATCCTCGATGAAGCGAGCAACGGCCTGGATATTTTCTCGCGCGAGCAGTTGCTGTCGACGGTCGAACACATCGCCTTGCAGCCGGATGCACCGACGCTATTGTACGTGACCCACCACATCGAAGAAATTCTTCCTGTCTTCAGTCATACGCTGCTGCTGCGCAACGGCGAAGTCTACTCTGCGGGGAAAACGACAGAGGTGCTGACTGATAATAGTCTTAGCCACTTTTTCCAGTCAGCGATTGACGTGCAGTGGCGAGCAGGCCGCCCTTGGCTGCAGTTGAAAGAGCATCGCCCTGACGTCGTCACTTCCCCCGGGAAAAAATAGCGATAAAAAAACGTTGTCAGCCACCTGATTGTGTGACTTGCAACGTTTTTTTTCGAGAGTGAAATGAATATGCTTGGAGCAGGCGCCGCGACGACCTGCTCCAGATCGTTGAAGTAACGGGCAGTTATGTGGAATAGCCCGGGCTACAAAATGGATGATAAACATGACTGAAGCTTTCCAAGTTGTCGACTTGATCAATCAGAACTTCTTTCTCGCGTATATCCCTTAATTTGGAATTATGTTAAGCTGAACTTACCCTCATCCATCGGGAAATTAATTTGACGCTGCCATCAAGGAAAGCGAGGTTATGTTTGCCAAGCTACTTCCTGAGTATCTCTGATTCATTACAGCCCCCGTAGGTTAGCTTCGATTATCGACGCTTTCGAGTAATGTTGGACGCAAGGGATGAGGAAAAAAATGTATCCGTCCAATGTATGGTAGTGTAGTATTTATTTTGGCCGAAAAGGAATGTGATATTCATATGAGAACGATTAGAAAAATGTTAGAGCATTCGCAATGGGCAAATCGACATCTGCTTGAACACTTAATCGCTAACCAGACCGTTAACAAGAAGGTGAAGCAGCTTATGGCTCACATCGTTGCGTCTGAATTAGTTTGGATGACACGTTTACAAGAGAGGGATAGCAATCATATCGATCTGTGGTCGGAGATTGAACTCAAGGAATGTCTAAAGCAAGCTGAGTCGAATGCAGCCATATACTCAGAGTATCTGGCGAAGTTGCACGAAGTTGATTTAATTAAAATGATACATTACCGGAATCAAACAGGTAAGCAGTACGAAACCTCGATAGGGGATATACTCACACATGTGGCATTACACAGTCAATACCACCGGGGTCAAATAAATTCATTAATGAGGTATGACGGCAAGGATCCGGTGAATGTTGACATGATTACATATATAAGGGAAATATCACAGAACTAAAGTCGTCCCTAAAGAAAGTCTGATAAAACAGCGCGGAATTGATCGTTAGCCTCGCTCCGCTAACTGGAAACGTTAGTCGAATAACAAGCTAATACAGCAGCGGCAGTTTTCAAGGTCTTAAACCACCGCTTTTTTTGTTTCGATATTCCCTTTCTGCCGGGGACTCATACCTGAAACCGGTGAACGAGCCGCTCCAGCTCTTCGGCCATATCAGCCAGCGAATGGACGGAAGCGGTGATTTCCTCCATCGCGGCCAGCTGTTCTTCCGAAACCTGGGCGACTTGCTGAGAGTTGGCGGAGGATGCCTTGGCGAACTGCGACATGCCCTCGACCGAAGCCGTAATTTCTTCTACACTTGCGGACATCTGTTCCGTAGCCGAGGATACTTCCTGGATTTGCCCGGAGACTTCTTTTATCGCCTGGGAAATCTTGTGGAACGCTTCGCCTGCTTCCTGGACGACGGCGACCCCCGCTTTCACTTCTTCTGTTCCCACCCGCATGGAACTGACCACTTGTTCCGTATCGTGCTGGATTTCATGAATCAGCGTCGTGATTTGATCCGCAGAAACCCGCGACAGCTCCGCAAGCTTGCGGACCTCATCAGCCACCACGGCAAAGCCTTTGCCGTGCTCGCCGGCACGAGCCGCTTCAATCGCGGCATTTAGGGCGAGCAGATTGGTCTGGGAGGCAATGCCTGTGATCACTTCGATGATTTTTTCGATTTCGCGGGAACGCTCGCTCAATTGCGTGACCATCGTTGCGGAGGTTTCCACGGAGCTGCCGATTGCCTTCATCTGCCGGACCGCCTTTTGGATCGACTCGTTTCCAAGGGCCGCTTCATCCGCCGTATTCGTCGACGAATCAGAGACGACCTGGGCTGATTCGACGATCCGGTGAATGCCCAACGCCATCTCCGCCATCACACTTGCACTCTCTGCCGACGATTGGGCCTAGTTGGCCGCTGCGCCTGCTGCCTGCTCAATCCCCCGGACGATTTCATGATTGGCCCTGACTGCTTCCTCCGAGCCAAGCGATAGCTGCTGCGAGGCTTGCGCCAACTGCTCCGAGCTTTGTGTAATGCCTTTGATCAGCTGCTTCAAATCCGTGACCATTTGTTCGAAGGCGCGATTGAGAATGCCGATCTCGTCTTGGCGGTTCGTCGCAAAGCTGACGGTAAAGTCGCCGCCCCTGAGCCTCTCCACCTGTCTGGTCAATTGCTTCAGCGGAGCGATCAGCAGACGGGCAAAGACCAGCAGCAGCAACAGGCTTACCAGCTGAATCGCCGCGATCGTATAGATGATCTGCCATTTCTTTGTCTGCAGCAGGGAATAGATCCGGCTCGCATCATAATCGCCGCCGATAATCCCGACGAGCTCCCCAGTCGGTGAGAAAATCGGCGCATAAGCAGTTACCAGCATGCCGTACTGCTCGGAGCCGGTGATGTCCCCGACCATTGGACTTTTGGTCGCAAAGGCTGCTACGATATCCGGGAAGTTCTGGATTTCTTCTTCCACTTGACCCAGTTGCGAGTACTGCGTACTGTCTAACGGAGCGCCATCGACCACGTAGTAGTACTGGAACCCTCCGCTGGCATCCGCCTTTCGGGCCATCGTGTAGAGGTAACGCAGTCCGTTCGTCTCCTTGATTTCATTGAATTTCAAACGAAGTTCCTTGTAGTAGTCAGTCTCGCCTGCCTCCGGGGTAATCCCTTTGTACTTCTCGTAGTCGATACTCTTCCCAGCGTATTCGAGAATACTTTTGGCCTGGTCGCCAATAGACGTCAATACCAGATGGTAGGCGGATTGGTAGATGATGTAGCCGATTATCATACCGGAAAGGAGGATAATGCCGGAGCAAATCAGGAGGATACGCGTCTGCAGACTTTTCATTTCACCATACCACTTCCTTGTCAGGAAAATTCCGATTCTTCGCAAACAGGACTATTTTACCATTCACACCATGTTTGCGCAAATACAGTCTGCTCGGCCTGAGAAACATTTTTTCTTTCCATCAAATCTCAAAATATCGTACCATAGTGATAGTGTACACGATTACCTGATTGTGGGAGGTCTACTATGGAAGATTGTGTGTTCTGTAAAATTGTCAACGGTCAATTGCCCTCTGCAAAAATTTGGGAAGATGACGAGTTCATCGCGATCCTCGACCTCTTTCCCAATACCAAAGGAATGTCGCTGGTAATCCCGAAAAAGCACTACCATTCCTACGCCTTCGAGATGCCCGATGACGTCTACAGCAGGTTTATGCTGGCAGGCAGAAAGGTCGGGCTGCTGCTTGACGAAAAACTGCATACGCAGCGCACGACGTTGGTGATGGAAGGCATGGGAATTAATCATGCCCACCTCAAGCTGTATCCGATGCACGGACTGAAAGAGAAATTTACTTCGATGGACAGTCATGCCGATCCAGTCTACTTCGAGACATATCAGGGCTACACGACGACCCGGCTGGGGCCGCAAGCGGACGGAGCGGAACTGCAGCGACTGGCTGCCGAGATCGCCGCGGGCGACGGGGAGTAGGATACGATTCTCCCTGTCAGCGTTGATCTGCATTGCCATTGTCGCCAAGACAGCGTAGACCGCTAGCTGGGAACCATACGTTTGGCACCACCACATAGACACCCTGACCGCCGGAGCCTCTCCATGCGGTCGTTTTCATTTCCGAGTGCTCCTTTCAACCTCCCCCCTCTCTCCTGAAATAAATTCCCCATCCCTGTAAAAAACATGAGATGTTTTCTTCCGACCCGTCGTCGTATATAAGTGAACAAGCAAAAAGGTCAAAGCTGCGCAGCTTAACCATTTTGAATTGGAGGAGAAACGATGCAGGACGACGAGGTGATCATCGGGCTGGTTCTCGCAGGAAACAAAGAGGCCTACGCCCAGATCATTCAACGATATCACAAAAAAATAGTGCTTCTTCTGAGAAAAATGCTGGGTACCCCGCAAAATGAGCAGGATCTCGTTCAGGAGATTTTTATCAAGGCGTATTATCACCTCGGGGATTACAGCCGCAGCTACGATTTTGCCGCCTGGCTGTACCGCATCGCGTCCAATCACTGCCTGGACGAATTGCGCAAAAGGAAGCGGGCCGTATCGATAGCCGATCTGGACATCGAACCGGCCGACGCCCATACGCCCGAGCTGGAATACCTCGCGAAAGAGCAACGATCTTACTTGCGGCAGCGGCTGATGACTCTGGAAGAAAAGTATCGCGTCGTCCTGGAACTGCGCTACCTCCATTTTTTAAGTTATGAAGAAATCAGTGACAAGCTGGACGTTCCCGTCAGCACGGTACGGACGCGACTTTCGCGCGGAAAAACGAAGCTGCGGGAAGCCATTTCGAAAACGGATAGAGGGGGGGACTTCAATCGATGAGATGCCTTAAAGATGACCAACTGGATGCCTATCTCGGCGATGAGCTTACGCCACTGCAAAGTGAAGCGTTTCAGGCGCATCTGGCCAGCTGCCACCTCTGTCAGCAGCAGCTCAAACAGTTTGTGGATGAGCTGGAAACAAGCGAGGATATGGAGATCGAGGATTGGCAGACAGAAGCCGTCACTCAAGGAGTCGTGGAAAAGCTCGCCCCTTACCCGGTAACCGTATTGAAACCGATCCAGCAGCGATCCTCAGCACCAACCAATTGGAAAAAACGGAGTGTGGATATTGTGAAAAAAACGACATTAGCTGTCGCAGGGCTGGCCCTTGCAGTTTCCTTCGGGATGATGGTGTCCCCTACGTTCGCCACGTATGTTCAAGGCTTATACGCTGCCAATTCGCCAATCAAAGGCCCGTATTTCGGCACCCCTGGTATCGACAAACTGTTCGATGAGAAGCAGACCGATCAGGGAGTCAAGGAAGCGGTTGAAAAAGGCTATGTCAAGCCGCTTGATCTGAAAGTGACGGATCAGGGACTGACATTTGAGGTCAAGGCTGTACTGGCCGACCCGTTGCAGATTAAGATTTTGGGCTCTGTGACCGACAAAAACGGCAAGAAGATCGACAATTTCTGGAAGGATCAATTCTCGGTCATCAGCAGCGAAAACGTGAATGATTTCCGGGAAATCGTCATCAAAGACAAGCAGGGAAATGTGATTACTCCTTACGATACAGAAATGAAACACGACGGAAACCCGCTTCCCGAGTCGTATATGTGGATGCCTCTTCCAAATGGCGATAATTTCGTTCTTGATCGGGGGCTCAACCGATTTTTTAAAGACAGAAGCGAGATGCCGGATGAAATGATCGTTGAACTGCACGTGAAACGAATCGGCGATACGAAGGGAACCTGGAATCTGGAAATCCCTGTCGATCTGAAATCGGCGAAAGCCGCTACAAAAACGGTCACGGTCAACAAACAATACAAGAGTCCGCAGGGGGTAGCCATCGACTTCAAGCAGGTTACGTTCGCGCCAAGCGGAACGGAGCTGGTGCTTGATACGAATTACGAGACGACATACAGGGCCTCTGACAAAAAAGGGCTGCGTTATGAACTGGTTGACGATCAGGGGAATGTGCTTGGTGAATGGGACGATTCCCGCCAGTATCGCGACAACGAGGAGCAAAAAAACGTCGTTTATTCTCTCAGTCGCGGCGTCAACAACGACAACGGAGCGAGATGGTTCCAGACCTTCCATTCCATCGACAGCACAACGAATTTTACGTTGAAGCTGAAATCGATCTTTGCGCTTGAGCCTGCGGCTTTCAGCGCGAAGCTGTCTCTTGCCGAGCTGGAACAGAAGCCGATCACGGCAGAAGAGCAAGGGAATCGCTTTACCTTTAAAAAAGTGACAAAAGAGACGGATGAGGATGGAACGAACTACTTCATCAATGTAGAGGGGACGCTTGCCAAAGATATTGCCGGCATTACACCGGATTGGAAAGCGACGGACGAATCCGGAGAAACGTATTCCGTGTCGTTCTACCCGAGTATAACCGTCGATGAGAGCGGAGGCAGAAAACTGTCTGGTCAGCTCAAAATCTGGGATGTGAAGAAGCAGCCGAAAACGTTCACCATTACGTATGACAAGAAGCTGAAAGAGTACCGCGATGTGAACTGGGAGGTTCCGATCAAGGCGGACAAGTAAAGCAAGCATCGACGAAACCGGAAAACAGGGAAAAGCAGACGCCAGTCAAGCAAGTGGCGTCTGCTTTTTTCGAAGAGAAGAATCAGCTCTCATCTGCTAATCCAAGCTGACATTGATCCCGTACTTTCCGGCGAAGAACGTCAGCGGCTCGCCCTCTCGCGTGATCAGCTCGACCACTTCCCCGACGTACAGCGTATGGTCGCCTGCCTCGTAGCTGCTGTATACGTTGCAGGTCAAATTGACGAGCGCCTGGGGAATCACGGGCAGGCCGCTCAGCCAGTCGAAGCTTACTTCACGATTTTCCTTGAGCTGTCCGGCGAACTGCATGGACAGCTCCCGCTGCTCCACCGACAAGATATTGACGGCGAATCTGCCGGTCTCTCTTATTTTCTCCAGCATCCTTGCCTTTTCGCCAACGGAGATCAAGACCAGCTTGGGGTTGAGCGAAACGGACATGAACGCATTGGCGGTCATGCCGTGTACCTCCCCGTCACAGAGCGTCGTAATTACCGTGACCCCGGTAGCAAATTTGCCCATCGCATTGCGAAATTCGCGATCATCCATGCTCCTCCACCATCCTTCCCGTCAATACGAACGATTGTCTACGCGACTGTCGATGTTTCCGTTCCTGTTTTCCTGAACCTTGGCTATAAATACGCGGAACAGCGCGTGTTCTCCTGCATCTTTCATTTTTTCCGGGTGCCACTGTACGCCCAGGGCATACCAGGAGGTCGTCGATTCAACCGCCTCGATAATCCCGTCGCTGCTCCAGCCCACGGGCCGGAAGCCCTCGCCCATGATGTGAATGCATTGATGGTGAATCGTATTCACCTGGCGGTTGGTGCTCCCGTAAATTTTGCACAGCTGTGCATCTTCCGCCAGAACGACTTCATGGCGCTGGTTCAAGATTTTCTCCGGCGTACCTGATGAGCGCGGATGTTCCGGGTACAGGTGATGCAGCTCCTGGATCAGCTTTCCTCCGAAGGCGACTTGCATGATCTGTGCTCCACGGCAGATGCCGAGCGCAGGCATGCCGCGCTTGGCAGCAGACCGCAGCAGGGCGATTTCAAACGCATCTGCTTCGGCGTTCACATCGTACGAGACGCCGAGGTCTTCCTCCCCGTAGCTGTCCGGAGCGACGTCGCCCCCGCCGGACACCACCAATCCGTCCATCATGTCCAGATACACCTCGACATCCTCCAAACCGTGCGGCAGCAGCAGGGGGATTCCACCGGCCTGCTGCACACAGCGGGCGTAGGCAGGGTCCAGCGTGTACAGATCCGTCTTCTCGCCCAAGGATGTCGGCAGGTCGCGCCGCCAGGTCGTAATGCCGATGATTGGCTTTTTCATCTGATTAGAGGTGGAAGACATACTCATTGAACTCCCAATCCGTGACGTGGCGTCTGTACCGGTCAAGCTCTACCTGCTTCATCGCGCAGTACGTCTCGACCAGCGGCTGGCCGATCAACTCAGCCAACACTGGGTTGGCTCTCAGGGCAGCAAGACTCTCCTCCATGCTCCGCGGCAGCGGCGTTCCCGGAATATCGCCGACGGAGACATCGCCGACAGCAAAAGCGGGCGGTTCGAGCTTGTTGACGATGCCGTCGTAGCCTGCCAGCAGACAGACCGCAGAGATCAGGTACGGGTTGGCCGCAGCATCGCCGACGCGGATTTCGATCCGGCTGGCAGAACCGCGCTCATCCGGTACGCGGATAAACGTCGTGCGATTGTCGTAGCCCCAGTTGGCATTGAGCGGAACGAGGCTGTCCGGGACCAGCCGCTTGTAGGCGTTGATCGTCGGCGCGAGAAACGCCATCAGCGCTGGCGCATGATGCAGCACACCCGCGATAAAGTGCTTGGAGACAGCGCTGAGTCCATCCTCCGTCAGCGTATCCTGGAAAATGTTCTTATCGTCTTCATCGACGAGACTGATGTGCAAGTGGTAGCCAGAGCCGGTATCGTCGGTAAACGGCTTGCCCATAAACGTCGCCAGCAAGCCGTGACAGGCCGCGATCTCCTTGACCATGTTCTTGAACAGAAAGGCCCGGTCGGCAGTCTGTGCGGCTTCACCGTGCACCATGTTGATTTCAAACTGGCCGCCGCCGAATTCATGGTTGGCCACGGTCACGCCTAATCCCAGCGTTTTGCCGGCATCCAGCATCGTGTGCAGAATGCCCAGCTCATCGGCCTGCCGTCCGACCGTGTAGACCATGGAGAGCTGGTCATTGTACTTTTTCCAGCCGCCCTCCGGCGTTTTCCGCAACAGGAAAAATTCCAGCTCATGCGCCACGATCGGCTTGACCCGGAGGTTGTTTTCAAACAGTTCTGTCACTTTTTTCAACAGCTGTCTCGGGGAGATGTCCAGCTCATTTCCTTTGTGGTCGTACAAGTCCAGCAAGCACTGAACCGTGTGCGCTTCCCAGGGAAGTGTGACGAGCGTGCTGACATCCGGAAAAGCTCGCATGTCGGGATAACCTTTGTCGTTTGACGTGTTGCTGGCCAAACCCTGATTCATGTTGGCGACACAAAAGCTTTGCCCCGATTTGATCGCGCTTTCAAGAAAATCCAGGGGAATGTCCTTGCCCCTCGCATACCCGTGTAAATCAGAGAAAAGCATCCGAACGTACTTCACACCATGCTGCGCCAACGTGCTGACCAATTCCTGTGCAGAACTATTTTTGCCGATCTGCGGATCCAGTAAGATTTGGTTGTTAATCATGGATTATCCTCCATCTGCAGCGTTTTCGAATTATCTCATTTGGCGGGCCGGCAGGACGCCCCCCGGCAGACTCGATATCGTCCTCGTCTACCGAACGCCCGCCAGCCTTCGATTGTTGTTGCTCCCGGTTATGCGGGAAGGGGAAACCAGATATGCACCTGGCCTGTACCTACGGACGCTTCGTAATCGGACAGCTGGACGCCCGTCGCCGTAAAGCTCTCTGCGCCCAGAGCGCCGGCGAGCATCAGGTAGTGCCCGAAGCGGCCTTCCGGGGAAAACTTGCGGAATTCCGGCATCAGCTCGATCACGTCGGCGTGCTTGCCGGCCAACAGCAGTTGGATGATCCGCTCATCCATCGCCCGGGCATCCTGGGTAAAAATGTTCTCCAGATCGGCCGACTCGTGCTGGCGAATGACGCTGAGCGGCCAGAACTTGTGGGAAAGGCCGCCGGAGCCAAGCAGCACGACCCGTCTGTCGCTCTGCTCAATCGCCTCGCGCAGCACCTCGCCAAACTTGAGAAAATCTTCCGGCTCGCCTGTCTGCGGCGTGCTGATCGAGAGCACCTTTTCGCCGCGGTGCAGGTAATGCACGAGATTGACTGTGCCGTAATGCACGGTCAGGTGTTCGTTTCGACTCACATGGACCCAGACGTCGTCCCGCTTCTGCGCAGCTGCATCGATCAACTGGGCTAATTCCGGATCACCGGCGTAGTCGTAGGGGACGTCACGCAGGCTGCGGGGCAATTCATCCGACGTGCAAAAGCCTTTGTAGTAATCTCTGCCATCCACTACTGTTTCAAATGTGGTGTGCCAATGCGTATCAAAAATAATCATGGTATCCGGTTGCAGCTGATCAAGATATTCGGAGCGAAGCCGATGAAACCCTTCCACAATCGTCGTGTCCTTGCCGTTATTTAGTTCACGCCTGATCTGTTCCGGCAGCATAACCGTGGGTACATGTGAAATAATACCAGACCCAACAATTTTTCCCATTCAAATACCTCCCCTTATCGAGATTCAGAAAGAGCCGATGCGCTTGGCGATCGTCTTCACATCGCAGAAGAAGTCAAAGCTCCAGTTGCCGCCTTCCCGACCGATCCCCGACTGCTTGCTGCCGCCGAACGGCGCGGCCAAATCGCGGGCAAAAAACGTATTCACCCAGACCGTCCCGGCCGAAATCGCCGCACCGACGCGCTCTGCCCGCTGCTCATCGCCGGTGAAAATCGTCGCCGCCAATCCGTACGCCGTGCTGTTAGCCATGGCAATCGCCTCCTCCTCCGTGGCAAACGTCTGCAGCGTCAAGACCGGACCGAACACTTCCTCCCTGACGATTTCCGCCCCTTCCGGAATGTTGGTGAACAAGGTCGGCTGGAAGTACAGACCGCCGAGCTCTGCGGATACGCTGCCGCCGTAGACGAGCTCGGCACCAGCCGCGATGGCCCGGTCGACAAAGCCCTGCACGCGCTGCAGATGCTCGCGGGTAATCAGCGGACCGACATCTGTCGCTGCATTGCGCGGATCGCCCAGCACGATGTTCTGCGCCGCCGCTTTCATGCCGGCGAGGAATTTCTCGGCAATCGACTCCTCCACGAGGATGCGCGTGCCGGCGAGGCACACCTGTCCGGCGTTGTCATACTGTCCGATCGCTGTCCGCAGCGCGGCGTCGAAATCGGCGTCAGCAAAAACGACCAGCGGTGATTTGCCGCCCAGCTCCATGCTCACCGGAACGATCCGCTCCGCCGCAGCCTTGCCGATGATTCGTCCGGTCTCGCCAGAACCGGTGAAGGATATCCGGCTGACGTCAGGGTGATTGACGAGCGCGGCTCCGGCCTCTTCGCCGATTCCCTGGACGATGTTCAGCACACCGGCAGGGAGACCTGCTTCTTCGGCAAAGTCTGCCAGCATGGAGCACGTAAACGGCGCCCACTCCGGCGGCTTGACGACTACGGTATTGCCTGCGGCCAAGGCCGGCCCTACTTTCCAGGTCGACAGCATGAACGGAGCATTCCACGGCGTGATTAGCGCAGAGACGCCGGACGGCTCATAGTGCACGCTGTAATGCGAACCGTTTGACTCCCATGCTTCTCCCTCCAGCTTTTCCGCCCATTCGGCAAAGAAGCGGATGTTGTGCGCACCGCGCTTCATGACGCGCAGCCGGCTCGCTTCCAGCAGCGACCCGTTGTTAGTCGTCTCGACAATCGCCAGTTGCTCGACATGCGCTTCGATCAGCTCAGCCAGCTTGCGCAGGTAAACGCCCCGGCCTTTTGCCCCGAGTGCCGCCCATTCGGGAAACGCTTGCTTCGCCGCCTGGACAGCGAGGTCAACCTCCGCGGCACCGGCCGATGCGACCTCGCCCAGCACCGACTCGTCGATCGGGCTGACAACCGTAAACACCTGGGCCGAACCGACACGCTTGCCGCCGATGTAATGATCAGGCGATACTTCGACACCTGCTATTTGAATCCGTTTGTTTGACTGTGTGATCACGTCATCCCCTCCTTACTTGACTCCCGCCGTATGGTCACTCGTCGCATCGACGGCAACGGGTTCATCGAGAAACTGCTGAACCAGTGCTGCAGGATGCGTTTTGTCTGCCACCTTGTAGTTCAACGCCGTCATTCGGAAAGCGTCGCTCAGATAGAAGCGCTCGTACAGGTCGCAGCGTCCGGCCAGCTCCGAGCCGATGAAATCCCAGCCGAGCCGGAACAGGCGAATCCGGTTTGTCGCATCGGCGTTGCGCGCCTGGTAGTACTTGCTGATCGCCGAGGCCATTTCCCCTTCGATATCAGCGAGGCTTGGCGTCAGCATGAATCCGCCGCCACCGATCAGCTTGAGCAGCTCGACCGCCCGCGGAATCCACTTGGGCATCGTCCCGCGCAGCGCCATCAGCGGTCTGTCATCCGGGGCATACACACCCTTGCCCTCGACTTCAAACGCGCCTTCCTCCGCCGCCACGACAGCCGAGCGGGTCAGCTCCATCATGTTCCAGATCTCGCCCAGCTTTTCCTGGACGTGATCAAAGCTGTTGACCCCGGTCATGTCGGCGATTTTATGCCCCAGGCCAAAGGCGAACTCCAGCTTGGTCAGGGCGCGCGTCATCGCCTGGAAAATGATGTAGTTGCGCCAGTAGCCCTGCCCGATCACCTCCGAGTAGCCGATCGTATCGCCGTCCATAAATACCCGACTTTTCGGAATTTTCACATCATCAAAAATGACGACGGCGTCCATCTCGTCAAAGCGCGAGGAGAGCGGGTAGTCGAAGTAATTGCGCTCCTTGCTGTAGGAATCCCGGCAGATGAAGCTCAGGCCTGGCGTATTCATCGGAATGGAGAAGCAGATTGCGTACTTCTGGTCCTGCACGCGGATGTCACTGCCGGGGTATACGGCGAGCTCGTCTGAAAACGGTGCCAAAGTAGCCAGCATGCGGGCACCGCGGACGATGATGCAGTCGTCTGTCTCGCCCACCTTGTGCAGCGCGACCTCGCCTCCGCCCTGCTCCGCTTCCGATACGGAGCGGTCCACCTGCGGATTGATGATCGAGTGGGTCAAGATCAGGTCGTTGTCGCGGATGTACTTCTGGTATTCGACCAGGTTTTTCGCCCCTTGCTCGTTGCCCCGTCTGGCCCAGACATCGGCATGCGCGGCGAAGCAGGCAAAGGTCGTATTCAGGTAGTCCGGGCTGCGCCCCATCAAGCCCGCCGAAGCTTCGGCCCAGACTTTTATCGCCGCTTTGATCCGCTTGATGTCTTCCTTGCTTTGCGGAATCATGTGAGTCACACCCACTTTTTCGCCTGTGTCCGGCGAATCGTACAGCATGATGTCAGGGTACTCATGCTGCAGGTCGAACAGGCGGGCGACCGAGTTGACGGCACCTTTGAATTTCGGATGCGTCGTTACATCGTCAATGCGCTCACCTTCCAGCCATATGACTCTCCCGTCTCTCAATCCTTCGATATACTGCTTTCCGGTTCTAGCCCCCATGAAAAACCTCCCGTTAGAATGTGTAAAGTCAGAATTTCTCGTTTGAAAAGTCGAAATAAATTGAATCGTTTTATATTTAACGAATTATGTCTTAAGCGTAAATCACATTCCTTCGCATGTCAAGTCGTTAAATATCTAATGATTATAAAAATTTGCTTTCTTTTGCCGTTACATCGACTTTCTCTGCCTGCAGGATGTAATCCCCCGCTTACAGTGTCAGCGGGGGATACAGTCGTCATCCGCGAGCGCGATCGTTGCAAATCAAACGAATAATTTTTTGCCGATTAAAAAAAACCTATCAAAGGATAGGTTTTCAGACAGGCTTTTTCTTCCGTTCCGCCTTCTTTGTGTTAGAGATTGGCGATGACGGACAGGTTTTGCGGCACAACGTCAACGCTGATGCAGCCTTCGCCGATCTTCTCCCCGTCACCGTAGGCAAGCATTGCAGCCTCCGCCTCGATTTCCACCCGCGCTCCCCGCAGCATAGTCACAGCCGGGAGATTCGCGTGCTCCCCGCGAATGATCAGCGGAATAAGCCTGATAAAGCTCCAGCGCGAAATGCCGTGGATGACACAGAGATCAAGCTGCCCGTCCTCCATATCCGCTGCGGGGCAGACGCGCATGCCGCCGCCGTAGGTCGGACTGTTGGCGACTGCGGCAAGCCACACGTCGGGAAAATCGTTAGTCCGTCCATCCACGCGGATGCGAACCTGGCTCGGGCGGTAAAAAAACAGCGTGCGGACAATCCCTGCCATGTAGGGGAGCTTTCCTGAACGCAGCAGCCTTCCAAGCTTTTTATACCAAGAACTTGCGACCGTTTCGACGACTTTGGCATCGAACCCCATTCCGAGCACCGTGGTAAAATACCGGTCCCCGACGCGCCCGACATCGAGCTTACGGACACTTCCGCGCAACAAGCATTCAAGCGCCCCCTCGGGGTCTGGGGGAATGCCGAGCGCCCGCGCCAAGTCGTTTCCGGTTCCAGCAGGAATCAGGCCAATCGGCACATTGGACCGCATCCCGGCCAGCTCGCGAACAATAGCCTGCACCGTGCCGTCGCCACCGATGACGACAATCGCTTTGCAGGAGCCGGCATGATCGGCCAGCCAGCTTTTCGTTATTGCCGCTCCTTCCTCGCTGCTCTCGGACAATTGCGCTGTGAACCCGATTTTCCTGCACTCCAGCATTCGCTTGACGGCAGCCCAGGCTTTAAGCGCCTTCCCGCCCCCGGCGTTACGATTGATAATGAAGCAATACAAGCGACTCTCCTCCCGATGAAGATGTAACCTAATACGCCAGAAGATCTCCGCCCCTCAGGCGGGGGATGAATGCGATTCTTTTTGTGGTACCTATCCAGCTTGTTGCAACAATTGTACCATGCAACCAAAGAACAGCGAGAAATCGCCTATAAGCAGTTTGGAGAGTCTATCTTTTCTTCCCGCAAGTGCTGCAAGCCTGCTTCAGACGATTTATTCATTTCCTGGAGAGATCCGTCTCTAATTCTGACAGGAGATGAATCACCTGATCTGAAGCCAGTTCAATTTGTTTTAAAGCCTGTTCAGCATCATGTATATTTCCTTTTTCATAGTGCTCAACTGCTATTTTTGCGTATTGATGTACTTTCATATGGGGTTCCTCTAAATCTTTATATGCACGGCTTGCTTTGACAAACTGAGGCAAATCCCCATAGTACCATTTGCCAAGCCTGCAAGCCTCATGGGATGTGACTTGATTCGAATCCACTGTTTGCATGCCTAGCAGCATGTTATAAATCTTCCATTTCCACAGAAGATGATCCGTTTTAGCCACTCGAACCAGATCATTGGAGTTAAGCTTTACATTAATTCCGAAGAAAGAATTTCGATATGCATCCATTTTCATGCTTAAATCATAGATAATCCTTGCAGTTTCTTTTGCGACTTCCTGAGTTTGTTTACTATGATCGTGAATAATGGAATTTCGTTCCGCAATCTCCGTAACCACAGCGGCTTGTTCTTCAGCCATTGCAGCAATATGTGAGGTGGAGTCGCTAATCTCTTTCATCGTAGAAACGATCTGCGTAATCACTTCCCTGGTATGTTGTGCCCCCGATACGGTCTTTTCAACCAGATCGCCTGTTTGCTTAATCTGTTGGATAACCTGGATAGATACTTTCCGCAAAGAGTCCATACTCGATGTAATCTGGGTAATTTGTTCTTTTGTATGTTCAGCTAGTTTTCGAACCTCCGTGGCAACAACGGAAAAACCTCTTCCCTGTTCGCCAGCACGCGCCGCTTCGATGCTTGCGTTCAATGCAAGTAAATTTGTTTGATCTGCAATTTCCCGTATGAGCTTAACGACTCCTTGAGTGTGCTCGATTTCGCGGTCGAGCTGATTGACTTGTTCGACTACTTGCTGATAGACATGACCAACCTGACCAATATCGTCCAAGGCATCATCGATCACGACTTGGCTTTGATCTGCCGATTGCACTGCTTGATCGGTTCCTTCTGCCACTCTTGCAGCATGGTTGGCAACCTCATGAATCGATGCACTCATCTCCTCCGTTGCCGCCGTCACGCTATAACTTTCTTCCATTTGCCTGTCCATCGATACAATCAAATTTTTCGTTGAGTCTAATTGAGTTGCATGGTTGAGCATATCTGAAACGCCGAACAAAAAGGACTTAAATGTTTCTTCTATATACACTTCAACGATGAGCTGCTGATCATAAGCGGCTAATTTTTGAACGGCAAGAACCATCTGCATCATCTGGTGAGGCTTACGGTGCAGCTTCTCCATCAGGATTGATGTCATGAACTGGATTAATAGATGATGGGCAGAAATAAAATGTTCTGCGGTCAGGTGTATGCGGCTATGAACCTGACCGATAATGATTCGTGACATAATATAGTCCTGATTGATTTCCGCGTTAAGAAGCTGGTCTAAATACCTTTCCATTGTTTGTCGCAATCGATCAATTGTGGAATATTCAAGGATCATTTTCTTCAAATGCTCATGAGATAGAAGATTCTCATAAAATTGATCAACGATCTCGGCCTTATAAGGTAACAGAATGTGAGCCGCTTCCTTAACATGATTTGTCGTATCTTGATTGATGCCCAATGATGCCAATCTCCCTTTGGCTCGATCGCCCACCTGAGAAATATCTGTTGACCGAGTAAAATTCATGTAGTCATTCCAAGATTTTGGCTTTTTCGTGAAGATGCTCATATGTTCCTCTCTCTCTTCAGGACTGTTGTTTTCGTCCTGTTTTCTATTTAAACTTTCAATACTTTAAAAAATGAAATATTTATTTAGGTAATATTACCCATTACCATTATACTATATACACTTTCGTCGTTTCGTCAATAAAGGGCACCTTCTCAACTGCATTCATTCACGCTTTTGATGTGCTTCGCACTTGCCTTTTCTTTTAATTCTGCGAGAGGAACATCGGTGCAGCCGCACATTACACACTGTTTTATTTTCATCATACCGCTCCTCATTCATTCCATATTACCCACAACTTTATAGTTTATGGAGTTAGACTTGCCGACCTTTGTAGCTTATAGACTATGGCATATGGAAATCACGAATGTAAAATTAGCCTATAAGCTACAAATATGAGGTAAAAAAATGAACAGAGAAGTTCTGGCATTTGGCAAAGTCATTCAGCGTGAACGGAAGCATTTAAAATTGACACAAGAAGAGTTGGCATACAGGGCATCGCTGGACAGGACGTTTATCAGTTATGTCGAGAACGGCAGGAAGATTGTAAGTATTGTGAGCATCTTTGCATTTGCAAAAGGTCTTGGCTTGTCAGCGAGCTACCTGATTCAACAGGTCGAAAATGAGCTAAAGCGGTAATCAGACGGCCCATGCACATATGACAAGGATTGAATCTGCAATGATCGTGACAATTTGTCAATACGGCCAACACATCTCTCGCGTTTTCGATTTCCCGCTTCACTTCTTCAATAGTCACTTGCCTGTTCTTTCTGTCTTCTTAAACTGTCGCACATGGAATGGTGCTATGTCAATAGAATGGACACAAAAACCGAAAGCTTTGCTGGCTATATGCCTGATTTACCGTCGGCTTCACATGGAGCCTCTGCGGGCAGAATGTCCCGCGATTGCGGCCATGGGGATACTCCACAACATCGCGCGGCAAACCAGCCTGTCATGCCCGCCCCTCCATGCAAAGCCGGCTACGACGCTGTTCGAAGCGTTTCATGATAGATCCGCTCGAATCGCTGTGGAGAACCATCCCTTTGCCCCGAACGGGGGGCCGACAGGCGGCAAACGCTTGTGGAGATCATGCAAGGCCTGCGCATATGCAGGCAGCGGTCGCAGAAGCAAGAAGCCCCCGCCTCTTAGCCGCCAGGCGGAGGCGAATACATTCACCCCGATGACGAAAAATTTCCTTGCACCAGCATTTCCTTTGCGATCACCGCCGCCTGCGTTCGGCTGGACGCCTCCAGCTTGTTCAAAATGTGATGCACGTAGCCTTTGACCGTTCCGACAGACAAATGCAACCGTGTCGCGATTTCCGAGTTGGCTAGCCCTTCACTTATAAGCGCCAGCACTTCCAGCTCGCGGTTGGTCAATTTGGATGAACTCCTCGGTTTTATCACGGGAGCTTGCTTGTACAAATTCAGCACTTTTGCCACGAACACCCGCTGATCCTCTGCAAACGATTTATTGACGAAAAGCTTGTGAAGCAGCTCTTCCAGCGGAAACGGTTCGTCCAGAAACATCCGGATATATCCCTCCAGCGCCGCAAGCGCGACAGCGCCCAGCAGGCAATCGTTCATTTCCTTGCGCCTGTTCTGCCTGAAGTATGCTTGACTGAGCAAAATCAGGCATTCCAGCCGGCTCGCCAGCCGATCCTTCACATCCGCTTCGTGCTTCAGCCGGATCAACAGCTTGAGCGCTTCGCTGTTTTTATTCAAAAACAGGAGCGCCCGAGCCAACGTAATCGATTCAAATTCGTGCGGCGGTCCGGGCTCGTCGCAAGCGCGCAAGCTCCGCCGTTCCACCCATAGCGCGACTTCCTCGCAGCGGTTGTCTGCGATCCACAGCCTGACGCGGAACGCCTCGACAAAATCCGTCCAATGAGGAGAAGCATCGTGCTGTCGGCACAAGACATCCAACTCTTCGACCGCAAGCCACATCTCGTTCATTCGTTTTTGCGCCTTTCTCCATCGCGCCAACGTTAGGAACGCGGAAACAAGAACGCCGAAATTCATCGAGCCTTTGCCCAGCTGAATGGCTCTCGGGACGAAGTACTCCAACTGCTCCAATTCGTTCCGTTCATAATGCAGCTCGGCAAGCCCGAGCGCGCCGTACCCGAGAACAGGCAGCTCGCTGCCCTTCCAGACTTCCCGGCATTTCGTGAACAGCACATGCATTTTATGCAAATATCCGTTAACGGCCAGCCTGCTGCGGATGAAATAAGGCTCGTCCATATTCAGTTCAATGCCGATCATAAAATATTTGCTGAATCCCGCATCGGACTGGATCGACTTCTCGATGCACTCGATCGCGGCGGGTATATTTTTCTTCATAATTTCAACGTAAGACCGAACAACATGAATCTCCAATTTGTACCTTTCCTGGGTTTCTTCCTCATGCGACAGCATACCCCGATTCGCGAACCGAAGCATCGTCGCCGACTGATCAAGTTCGTCGGACAACGCGTGCATCCACGTAAACGCGATGCATAGCCCCGGGTGGTGCTCCAATCTTTCCTGCGGGTAGTTTTGCCTCCATTTCCTTAATGCGACCATCTCGCCCCGTTTCAGCATCATGGGCGCAACCGCGACGATCAGCTTTCGGCCGGCAAAATCCGAGTGGGAGGGCACCTCTTGAACAGCGGTCTTGATAAATACTGTTTTTACGGATAATTTAGGGAATTTTTCCAATGTCTACTATAAAAGGTGCACACTAGACACTTGCGGAGCGTTCTCTTCTTGGTGGTTCCCTCTCTCCTCCACCACAGCTACAGTTACACGCAGAAAAAAAGAGCCCGCAGACTCTTTTTTACTCACTAATATTCTTGCTGATCCTCCTCAACAGCGACGCCAGCATCTGCTGCTCCTCCACGCTCAACCCGCTGACAATCTCCGTCTCCCCGCGATTGAACTGGGGAAACAGCTCATCGATCACGTCTTTGCCATGATCCGTCAACGACAGGTGGACAAGCCGGCGGTCGCGCTGGTCGACGGTGCGGACACACAGGTCTTTGCGCTCAAGCGTATTGGCGATGCTGCTGACCGTTGCCACCGTGACGCCCATCGACTTCGCCAGCTTTCTCATCTCCATCGCGCCCCAAATCCAGAGGTTGTACAAGAGTGAAAAGCCTGTCCACGAAAGACTGTAATGGGAGAGCACTTCCTTCTCCATTTTTCCTCTCATCCGCTGTGCCGCTCGATGGAGGTTGGAAACGACGCTCATTGCGTTAAAATCAAGCGTGCTGTTGGTCAACCGGTTCAAAATGTCTATTTCCTCTGGAAGCAAATCTTCTTTAATAGAATCCATATACCCTCCCATTGCCATCCGTTCTTGTCACAAGCTGCGGATTCACGAAATTATTCATTAAACATCTAACAGTTTCATCATAACGTGTTTTCAAAACAGGAGCAATCTCTAACTCTCGGTTTACACTTCATTGGCCAGCTCATTGAGGTGCTGTGAGAGTTCATTGAGCTGTTGAATCGCTTGCAAAATTTCCTGTGTTGCTGCCGCTTGAGAAGTGACGTGATTCGTATTCGACGTTATTTGCTGGAGGATATGGTCGATCGACTCGGCCATGTTTCGCAGTCCTTGCTCGATTTGCACGACCGAGTTTCGGCTGTCACTGGCCAGCTTGCGCACCTCATTGGCGACGACAGCGAACCCTCTGCCATGCTCATTGGCCCGTGCTGCCTCAATCGCTGCGTTCAGCCCGAGCATGTGGCTCTGACTGGAGAGGTTTTTGATCACATCGGTTATTTTCGTCGCCTGATTGGCATCCTGCTTCGTCTGTCTCGCCGAATCCACCATACTCTGCTGAACAGAAGCTACTTCCTGTGCCGTATTGGCGATTTCGCTGATGCTGGCGGATATCTGCTGAAGGGAGGAGACGAGGTTCTCGGAGATCTGCGTCATCCGCTCGTGCCAATCCAGGCTCCAGCCAAAGCCAATCGTGCCGATGACCTGCCGCTTCTCGTCGCGTATCGGGACAGCTACCGTTTTATAGGGAAGTCCGAGCACGTCTTTGGATACCTTTTCCCGATGGGTTTTGCCCGATTCGATCACTTCGATTAACCCCTCTCCTCTCACCAGGCGGTCGCCTTTTTTGCCGAAAACCATCGTCTTGCCGGGGATGAATTCGAGGATTTCCTTCCTGTCTGTGATGGCGATCATCACGTCCTCGTCTTCGAACAATTCTTTCAGAATCGGCCCAACCTGCAACAGACACTCCAAATCATTCATGCTCTGCACCCTTTCATCCACGTTCATTACAGACTGTCTTCCAGAAAACAAGTTTTTTGAATTTATTAAATCATTTGATATTAAATGTTCGATATGATAAGATTATGCCAGACATCCTGGTATGTCAACGTTTCTGACCAAACAAATGTATGAAAGGCAAGTGATGACTAGTGGCAAAGCTGAATGGATTCTCGCTGCCGCTTTCGCCGGAAGGAAAAGCAAACCTGTTGCCTGCTCCCCCCTGGCACTATTCAGGCGACATGCTGGTGGTTGAATATCGTACCAATCCCGACGCAGTAATCGCGCTGCTCCCTGACGAGCTGGAGCCGGCCGACGACCCGGGCGCTGTCTCGATCATCTTCGCCGATTGGCAATCGTGCACAGACGGAGGCCGGGAGCTGCTCGATCCGTATCATTCCCAGTACAAGGAAGCGATGGTGTTCGTCGGTGCAAAACACCAGGGCAAGCCGGTGTGCCGCTGCGTGTACATCTGGGTAGATAAAGACTTTGCCATGCTGCGCGGTTGGGTACAGGGCTTCCCGAAAAAGCACGGCGACGTCTGGATGACCCGTCCGGTCACTGTTGGCAAGGCAGGTCCGCGACTGGCCCCGGGCGGCTCATTTGGCGGGACGCTGTCCGTCGGCGGACGCCGCTTGGCCGAGGCGCGTGTTACGCTGACAGGCCTCTCCGCAAATGGCCCGACGGTAAACGCTCCGCCGCTGTACAACAGCCGCCATTTTCCGAGCTGGGACAGCCTGCAGCCAGCCGTCTATGAGCTGGTCAATGTCAGCGGCGTAGACAAGGAAGTAAGCCCCATTTGGGAAGGAACGGCTGAGCTTGCGCTGTTTGATTCCCCGTTTGAGGAATTGAACGCTCTGGAGCCACAAGAGATGCTCGGCGGTTATTACCACTCGTTCGGCTATACGCTGCATGGCGGCAAAGTGATCGAGCAGCACAAGCTGTAATTTGATTTCAGGAGGATTGCCTATGCATTTCGTACGTGTCCAGCTAGGAGAGCAGGTTGTCAAAGGAGTCCGCGACCAGGATACGCTGCATTTGGAAAATGGCGTGCGCCTGCACGAATCAGAGGCCCATTTCCTCGCTCCCGTCGAGCCGACCAAAATCATTGCCATGCATTTGAACTTCCCCAGCCGCATCACCGCATTCGGCAGCAAAGTCCCGCGCTGGCCGTCCTATTTTATGAAGCCCGTCTCTGCCCTCTCCGGACATCGCGCCACAGTGGCCCGCCCAAAACATACACAATATTTAAACTACGAGGGCGAGATAGCGCTGGTCATCGGCAAAAAGGCCAAGGGCGTTCAACGCAGCGAAGCGTGGGATTACATCGCCGGGTACAGTCCGGCTTGCGACTTCGGCCTTCACGACTTCCGCACGTCGGATGCCGGCTCCATGCTCCGCGTGAAGGGACAGGACGGATTCTGCCCAATCGGTCCGGCGCTGATTCCGGCCAGTGAAGTCGATCCGCACAACATTACCTTGAAAACCTACGTCAATGGGAGCGTCGTTCAGGAAGACCATACGAGTACGCTGCTCTTCCCGTTTGATTACATCATCGCCGATCTGTCCCGCCTGATTACGCTTGAGCCTGGCGATGTAATCCTGACCGGCACACCGGCCAATTCAAGGCCTGTACAGCCTGGCGATGTCGTTGAAGTTGAGATGGTGGGGTATGGCCGCCTGCAAAATACGGTAGTGGAGAGTCTGGTAGATTTTGCAGACTTCGGAGCGCAGCCAGAAGATTCCGACAATGCTCGCGAGACTGCGTTTGAGATCAGGTAGCGTCGAATGTGGTTTGTCTTTCTATTATGGCGCAGATACGCTTGTCGTTAATATGATGACGATGGGCGAATGCCAGAAGCCGGGCATTACCCCGGCTTCTTTTTGAGTTATCACGCTTGTCTCGCTTAGCCTTCATACACCGCTCCTTCTTTGAGCACCAGTCTGCTTCGCTGCTTGCGGTGATGGAGCAGGTAGTAAAGGACAATAGACAGGGCGACGATCAGCCCGCCGATGAAATACATCGTATGGTAGTCTGTGTGGGCAGCGACGATTCCCAGGATGTAGGAGCCCAAGCCGTAACCCGTATCGAACAGGACGAAGTAGGTACTCGTTGCCAGCGCCCGGCGATGGACGGAGGACGCCTGAATCGCGATCGTTTGGAAGCTGGGCAGAATGGCGCCGTAGCCAAGCCCGATGATCCCGCCGGCAATCAAAAACATCATGGCAGACTGCGCCTGGCTGAGCCAGATCATGCCGACAAAGAACAGGATAATGCCCGGATAGACGAGGATGTGCTCGCCGCGACGATCGAACAGTCTGCCCGTAAAGGGGCGGGAAATCAAAATCATCGCGGCAAAGACGATGAAAAAGTAGCTGGCGATCGCCTCAAGACCGATGGACTTGGCGTAGACCGAGATAAACGTCGCGATGGCCGCGTAAGAAAACGCGAGGAAAAATCCGGCCAGTGCGATCGGTATCGCCTTCGGTTCAATGTAGCGCCTGATATCCCACGCGCTAGCGGCACCTGTTTTAGCGGACTGTTCACGCGTTACCACCTGTGCACTCATCCCGCTGACGAACGACAGCAGGGAAAACACCGTGACGGCGATAAACATGGCGTAATAGCTGAGATGTGTCGTCAGCCACAGTCCGAAAAACGGACCGACGACCATGGCAAGACTCATGAACAGGCTGAAGTAGCCAACCCCCTCCCCTTTGCGCTTGTCCGGAATGACATCCAGTACAATCGCTGAAGTGGCGGTCGCCGCCATCCCGAATGAGATGCCGTGAACGAACCGCAGCGCCAACAACAGCGCGTAATTGCTGACGAACAAGTACAGCACACTGCAGGCGGTAAACAAAATCAACGAGAGGACGACCAGCTTTTTCCGGTTACCTTCCTCCAGCCATCTTCCCGTCAACGGCCGAAAAATAACCGCCGCAATAATAAACACCGTCGTTACCAGCCCGATTCCCTCTTTGTTTCCCTGCAGCTGTTCCAGAACGAACGACGGCAGGGTTACGGCGAGAATGTAGAACGTCATGAAAATAAAAAAACTGCTGAAACAGATTGCCAAAAAGTTCTTGCTCCATAGTTGTTCCTTCTCCACTCATATCTCTTCTTTCTGTTTGATGATTCATATGTTTTCCGCAGTCTGGTTAGAAAAAGGGTAAGACCTTCCCACATCAGGAAGGTCCTTCACTAGCCATCTTTTCAACCGATCATGTGTAGCTCGTGCTTACATACGTGTGCATTCAATGAAATGTCTTGCTCATTGGACCACTCTTCTATGATGTTTTAAGAATGTATCTGGCTGACGCGGGGGACGCTTGCTTTTGCTAAAAGCCGAGTCTACTCGCTACTCTACCAGTATACTTCTCATTTCCGATAATGAATAATACGTATTTTACAATAGATTCATCACGTGCAAGTTATGAATAAACAACTCTGCTACCGTCTCATTTTCCCTCATCCCCCGCTTTCCGCTCAATGGTAAGTCCTGGGACGTGCTTGCGCTGCATTTCCTTCGCTTTTTTCCGATTCTCCTTGGAGTCCAGGACGATGCTCATGTCGTAGTTGTCCGGATACAGCTCTTTGGACTCGATTTGCAGCTGGAGGCGATTTTTGTGCACGGTTACTTTTCGCTTCATGACCATCACGCCCAATTCCCCTTTGTAGTTCTCCCCCTCGCAGATGATTCCCGACGTCTTCAGGCTGCTGATGTAGACGCGATCTCCGATTTGGAACGCACTTGCCGGCTTTTGCTGCCGGGCTGTTTTCTTTTCCGTCAGTTCTGTCCCGGTCTGTGCAGCGATCTGCTGGTGATGCGCCCGGACGGTCTCCTGATGCTTGCTGCTAGCCGCCGGGGGGACGTAGTCTGCGTACGCCTTTTTCTCTTTATACGTCAGCTCGTGGGCACGCTCGATGAGCTGACGGTTCATCCCCAAGCGCAGGGCGATGGAAAAAGCCTGACTGTCTCCGGATTGCCCGATCAGCAGCCGGTATAACGGGCGCAGCGTCTCCAGGTCAAAAGCCATCGAACCGTTAGCAAAACCCGGGCTGTTATCGGCGAATTCCTTGATCTCGCTGTAGTGCGTCGTCGCCAGCATCGTCGCCCCCTGCCGATGAATTTCTTCCAAGATGGCGATTGCCAGCCCCATCCCTTCACGCGGGTCCGTTCCCGAGCCGAGCTCGTCGAGAATCACCAGTGTCCGTGGCTTTGCACACTGCAAAATGCTGATGATGTTGCGGACATGGGAAGAAAACGTGCTCAGCGACTGCTCGATACTCTGTCCGTCGCCAATATCGACGAGTACATCGAGAAACACGGAAAACGAGCTGCCCTCCTCGACCGGTACATGCAGTCCTGATTGGACCATCAGCACGAGCAGTCCCACCGTCTTGATCGCCACCGTCTTCCCGCCTGTGTTGGGGCCGGTGATGACGAGCGAGCGATAGCCGTCACCGATGCGAAAATAGAGCGGTACAGAATGCTCGCCCAGCAGCGGATGGCGCGCAGCCTTGATGTCAACGCAGCCGTCCGTGCGCAAGCCGACATCGCGCCCGCCGATGGCCTTGCTGTATTTGGCCTTGGCAAAAATAAAGTCGTACTGAACCATCGTCTCCATGTTGATCTGGATTTCCCGCTGACGCGCTTCCACCAGCCCTGTCAAATAGCTCAAAATGCGCTGCTCTTCACTTTCTGCGGCGAACTTCAGCAGCTGCAGTTCGTTTTGCAGCTTTTTCACTTCTTCCGGCTCAATAAATACCGTCAGGCCGCTGGATGAGCTGTCCAGCACGTGGCCGTCAATCAGCTTGCGATGCTCCCGCTTGACCGGAATCACGTAGCGCCCGTCGCGCATGCTGACGAGCTGATCCTGCAAGGAGTCGCGATAAGCGGGCGAACGCAGAATGCTGTCCAGCTTGCTCTTGATCCGGTCTTCCACCGCACCGATTTTCTTGCGCAGCTTGGCCAGTTCCTTGCTCGCCAGGTCATCGACGCGGTTGTTGCGAATGCAGCGGTAGATTTCCTCCGCCAGCTCTTTCAGGTCATGCATCGAATAGGCGTACATGCTGATCTGCGGGGCAAGCTGCTCCTTGCTCTTCATGAATTTTTTCAGCTTCAATCCGTTTTCCAGAAAATCGCCGACAGCCGCCAATTGCTCCGGCAGCAGAGAGCTGCCTTTGCCAAGCCGCTCAATCGTCTGCTCCACGCCTTGCATGCTGTGCAGGGGAACGCTTGCGCCGGCGTTGACGATGGCCCGTGCTTCTGTCGTCTCCTTCAGCCAATTGCTGATGACATCAGCATCGACGGAAGGCTGCAGGCGATCAATCATCGCCTTGGCCTGCTCCGACATGGCAAACGGCCGGATGCTTTCCCTGATCTTGTTAAATTCCAGCATGGTAATCGCTGTTTCGTTCACGTGTAATTCCTCCTCAAATGGTTTTGAAAACGCAAAAAGGCCGCAAATGAACACAGGTTCATTCACAGCCTTCTGCTGAATACAGGTATAGCGAAAAAAGGGCATGAAAAAAGCCATGCACACGTGCACGGCTGCCTATCGTATCACCCTGTATCGATGCTGTAAGAGAGTAGAAGATTTCCCTACTACTCCCTCCACACTCATATCAGATAAGCGTTTGCCAGTGTTCTTAACCGGGGATTCTGCAAAAAGAAGACTTTGCATAAATCCTGAACTAAGGTCTGTGCCGCTTAGCACAAACCTTGGAGTGTAAAGAGGATTTGGGCACACCTAAATAAGCTACTGTCCCGCTCTTTACTGCTCCACTATGAAGTTCATTTAGTTAAGAACTACCGCCAACATCAACAGGGCCCCTTTTTTCGTCAACTGCTTTCATCATACATAAATCCGTGCAAAAATGCAAAGTGCGAATACCCGATTCGGCATTTCTCTCGCATATGTGTCGAAATGACAGCAGAATCTCCGCTCCTGCGACCTCATTCCCCGCCATTTGCCCCGCCCGCGCGAATCCTGCAGGAAACTGTCGGACGATTACGGAGAGGAAATTCCTCCTTCGCAGAGAACGCTACTAGTAGGAGATCGTCTACACGAAACGCTTGCCTAAACCATGGGAGGGATCGCAATGCGCAACGAAATGGTCATTGAGTTGGTAGCAAAGGAAAAAACCTATGTGAGCAAGGAGATCGCAGAAGCACTTGGGGTAGGCGCCACAACGCTGCGGAAGTGGTGCGGACTTTTGGAACAGCGCGGCTATGGCTTTCAGCGTGATGCCCACGAGCGGCGGATCTATCGCCAGCACGACCTTGTGCTGCTCCGCAGGTTAAAGGAGCTCAGCCAGACCAAAGGGCTTCCCCTGGAGATGGCCGTCACGACCACGATTTCCGAGCAGAAGCAGAAGCAGCAGCGCCGCAGCGAGCCGAAATCTACCGCCCCCGTTCCCTTGCTCAAACGCAACGCCCCCTTGATGGATCCACTGGAGCAGAAAGTCGACATGCTTGCTACCCAGGTACAAAATCAGGAAGTAATCAACCAAATCCTGCTCGATCGCCTCGACAAGCAGGAGCAGTACATCAGAACCAGCTTGAAGGAACGCGACCGCAATCTGATGCAGGCCATGAACGACATCCTCGAAGCAAAAGTGTTTATCGCCGCAGCCAAGGCCAAAGAAGAGAAAAAAACGATCTGGCACCGCCTCTTTCGGATCGAGTAATCCCGTCCTTGTGTACAAATCGTCCTAAAAGGCCGTCGTACAGATCGGCTTTTCACAGGCAGCAAACAGTCTCGTAACCGTCTCGACATAGGCTGGATCGGAAATCTCCGCCAGGCCGTAGCGCATAAGCTGTCGAAACGGTACCGCACCGACGAGCAGGGAGGAAAAGTCGGAAATATCCAGACGGATTTCAGCGTCATACCGGTCGTCGCCGCTGAGCCGGGCATAGCCCTGGGCAAAATGCACGACCGTACTGCCCTCGTTTTCCGGCAAAAAGCTGTCGGCAACGGTTATTTTCAGCCTGCACGTCTGATCGCCAAAGTTATGCTCGCGCAAGTCGGCAAAAATGCCCGCGACGTTCAACACACGGTACATGATGCCTACACCTGACACGTTGCTTTCATGATAGACAGACGGCAGCATCCGACTGGTGTGGTTGCGCGGATCGGCAAGCAAGTGGTGGAAGTACTCATCCTGCGTCTGTACAATGACGCGGTTCACCTGGTCAGCCTGACTGTGCAAAAAGCTGAGCAGATCGAGCAGCGCGTCCGTGTTCTCATAAATGAGTTCCTTAACAAACAAATCATTGCAAATGTGGTTTTCCGCATGGGCCGGTTTAAAGCTGAAGACGAGATAGCCTGACAGCTTCCCTTCCCGTTTGCAGCCGACGATGATGTTTTCCGGCTGTTCAAACACCATACCGGCTTCCAGCCTGGTTTTGGCGATCATCCCGTTCGTCCTGTCCATCAGCCGGGTATAGCAGGCCAGCATATCGGCCTGATCGGCAGGCCGCAAATAGACGACATTCCCCTTCTCCCCGCGATTCGGCAAGCTGCCAGGCAAACAGCGGTACTGATTCATCTTCGTACCCACACCAAATCCCATCTGTTTGTAAAAATCGACCCGAAACGGGTAGAGAACAGCCATGTTGACGTCCCGCCCGCGATAGTACCGCAAGAAAAACGAAAGCATGTGCATGGCGACCTTTTCTTTCTTATGTAGTAAATCGACCGCTACCGTCCCAATTCCCCCGACTTTTACTTTCGCTGACAAAAGCGTCATGGTGAAATCGAACAATTTCATGACTCCCTGCATCTGGTTGTCGTGAAAGTAGCCGTAATGATGCTGTGTCGGCTCCTCTCGCATCGAGCGAAGCACGCGATCTTTCAAACGCTTCCTAGCCTCCGGAGCAAAAAAATTGCTGCCGGGATACGCCTGTGCCACCAACGTAACCAATGCGTCCAGCTCATACTCTGCAATTTCCCTGATTTCACTCATGGTCCGGCACCTCCTGTGTGTATTGTATGGGAAGAAGCGGCGAAACTTTCAATAAAATCAGTTTAATCGAGAAAAAACAGATCGACTGTGCTAAATGAGCATCGCCGCGCAGTGAAAGAACTCCAGACGGAACCTTGCAATCGTATAGCCCTGATGCACCGGCTCGCAGTAATCACGCTTGAATCGCTCGAATATATGATAAGCGAACAGTTTGATCAGCAAGTCCAGTTCATTGGCTTTAAAATCGCTTGTCGCGATGCGATCGCTTCTTTGATGTAATTCTCCATGCAGCAGCGTTGGTTGTAGAAGAGCCACAAATCAATCGGCGCCCATTCCAGATTGGTTGCGATCGCCTCGTACTGCCAGTCGGTGTCAAACACGAAGCGGCCTTGCCCGTCTCAAACACTTGCTCCTTGCGGATAATCGCCACGCGGCGAGCCTTTTTCCAAGACGTCGCATTGTAGATCAGGGTTATTCCTTCGATTATCCAGTCCTCGTCGACATAGAGCGTCCAATGTCGGCAGGTCTGTACTTCTTTGGCAAGTCTCCGGGGCCATTTCAGCTTGTCGACATAGCCAATTTCTTTGCTTTCCCAGATGCTGTAGAAGTCTTCGCCGCCAAACCCTTTGTCAAATCGGGCATACTTCACCTTGGGCTCACCGAGAAGTTCGAAGG